>CAZGRF010000432.1:1023-3594 GCA_964527825.1 uncultured Pirellulales bacterium | reverse complement strand
AAGACGGGATCATGCGCAAGGATACCACCACCGCCAAGCTTACCGAGATGGAGACGCAGATAACCACGTCCACGACGGCGATTGAAACGGACTTAACGGCAACCATAACGGCACTGACTGACTTTGTGACGGACGTTGATACCCAACTGACACAACTCACAACAGAACAAGAAACTCATCGCACGGCCATACAGGCGATTCTGGCTGCGCAAGCGACTGACCTCGCCGATCATCTGGCGGACATGGCGGCAGAACGTGATACGGTCAGTATTGGCTACGGCGAGCACGAAACCAAGGTGCTTGCCGCCATTGCTGAAAAGCTCACCGTTTTGACGGCACACTTGACGGCCTACCAAACGAAGTGGGGCACCCTGGAGACCGAGAGCACTTCCTTCCAGAGCGACACGCTGACGGCGATAACGAACGAACTATCGGCCTTGACGACATACCTTGACGCCTACACGACGCAACTGGCGACCTTGACGAGCGAAGGCACGGCTTTCCGGCTCGGCACGGACGCGCTGATTGCGAGCGAGGCGGCCGCGCTTACTTCCCACGTCGCAGATCACTCGGCCGAGCGAGACACGATCGATGTTTTCCACGGGACATATCGAACCAACGTGGAAGAAGCAATTGTCAACGAGCTTTCCGTCTTGGCTGCCTACGTTGCGCAGGTAGCGACGGAGACTGGCGAGATTGACGTGGCATTGGACTTGCGGCAAGGTCAGATCGACACGCTCATCGGGCAGCAGGTGTCGGCATTGGCCACGCACTTGACGAATTACGCCGCCCAGCTTACCTCTCTCACTTCCTATGGGTCTGCGCACCGAACAGGCATCAACACAGTCATCGCTCAGGAGGTGACGGCGCTGTCGACCTACTTGTCGGAATATGAGACGGCGATAGCCAACCTGATTTCCGATCTGACGGATCATGAATTGCTGGCGAGGGCAATTGAGACGGACGCGAAAAATCAAGTGGCCTCCCACGTTGTGGCCTACGAGACGCAACTTGCCTATCTCTTGTCGGACTACACTGCCCATCTGGCCACAGTTGAGGCGCTTTTGACATCAGCCAGTTCGGCGTTCACCGACTATGAAACGGAAGTTTCCACCCTGCTGACGACGATCTTGTCGGACTACACGACTCACGAAGCAGCCATTCTTGCCCTTCTTACAAGTTCTAGCGCCTATTTTGATGCGTACCATTCGGATTACAACAGCGTGCTTGCTCTGCTGACCAGTGATTGGGATTCCCATTCGTCTACTACGACATGCTTGCTCGACGATCTGGGGACGACGGAAATTGCCCGGAAGAACGAGGAATTCACAGCATCGCTGGCCAATCAAGTGCAACTATTGATAGACCAGGGGCTCTACTCATCGGCACTGCTAGGGGACATCACTGCCCGGAATACGCGCGACCGCGATGAGCAAATCACGGCACTGAATGATCGGCTCAACCGGGAAAAGGTTGAGAACGAACATCGGTTATACGAGCAGCTAGTAGGGGTTCGTACTCGGACACTGGACGGCAAAAGCCAACTCTACGGGCTCCAGCAAGCAGCGCTTCAGTACCGGGCCGAGTCGTTAGTTCGCTGTTATGGGCAGCTTCAGGACATTCGCAATCGGACACTCGCCGGCAAGCAAGGGTTGGTAACTCTTGAACAGGAGGTGCTCCGCTATCAAGTGACTGTTCGAGATGGCTTACAGGCTCGACTGGAGAGCGTTCGCACTCGCAATTTGACGGGGCTAGACGCCATTCAGCAGCTTCAGGACGCCGTGAAACGATGGTTGCTTGACGATCAGCACAAGCTCTACGTCGAACAGGTGGACGTACACGGCAGGGAAATTGAGCAGGCCGAGCGCCAGCAGGCAGGCCGAATGGCTGTCTACGGCGCGGAGATCGCCCAGAAGGATGCTCTCTTCGCGCGGTTTATGGCGGAAATTCAGATGCAGCTTGCCGGTCTGGAGTCGGAGCACTCCGCCCAACAGGGTGTCTATGCTGCCGAGATAGCGGAGCGAATGAGTCAGTTCGGTCAATCTCTCCAGAAGGCACAGGCAGTCCTGGGAGCCGTTCAGGCACGCCACGGAGCCCAGCAAGGCGTCTACAACGCCCAGATCGCTCAACAAGACACGATGTTCGGGCGGGTGCTACAGAAGGTGCAGAGCGTTCTGGCGGCTCTCCAGGCCGAGCAGCAGGCTGTGTACTCGACCGAGATCAGTCAGCACGATACCATCTTCGGGAAGCTGTTGGCTGAGTTGAAGATGATGCTGGACGGGCTGGACTCAGAGCACGCAGCAAGAATGCAGGTCTACTCCACGGAGATTTCCCAGCGGGAAGCCCGGTTTGGCCGGTTTGCCGACACAGTTCGCACGGTGCTGGCCAGTTTAGAGTCCCAGCACAACGCCCAGCAACAGGTCTACGGGACAGAAATCACCCAGCGCGACATTCTGTTTGGCAAGCTATTACAAGAGAGCCAAGCGGTGCTGACGGAGATTCAGGCTGAACGGCAGGCCGAGACCATCGTGGAGGAGCATAGTGAAGCGATACGATCCCGGCTGTTTGACG
>CAZGRF010000432.1:0-1013 GCA_964527825.1 uncultured Pirellulales bacterium | reverse complement strand
CGCGATTCAGACGGTCTGTGCAAAACAGATTGAGAGCGTTGATCGTCAAGCCACTCACAGCCTAGAGGTATATCGCGGAGAGGCTGCTCTTCGGCAGTCACTGCTTCAGGTGATAGAGCAGACGCAATCGCAACTTGCGGACGCGATTAGCCAGCAACATACCGCCAACCAGTCCGTGCAGCAGGCGGAGGCTTCGCAGCGCGATCAGTTGCTTTCTCGAGCGCTTCAGTCTACGACTGCGATCATTTCAGGACAGGCCCAGGCCAACCAACTTCGGCAGAGCAATGGGGAGTTTCTCACCAACGGCACCTATCGGTTGGCCGCTTTACTGATAGAGCAGAAACTGAACGCCTTGCGCATGAAGTCCGACCGAAATGCACAGGAGATGGACCTGATGAAATACCAGGCCGACGCGAGCAACAACTTGATCGTCGGTCTATTCGGATTCCAGGAACGGCGGGAGGATAGCTACCCCTCACTCGACCTGATAGCGCAATTGGTAAGCCAACTAGGGGATTCCGGATCTACAAGTTGGATTGCCCCGTGAGAGCGAAACCGTACCTCCGCGTTCAAGCGAGGTTTGTGATTTTGGTTTTGATACTGAAAGGATTACGTTATGGGAGTCACTTTTGACAATAGTGGCGGGCTGCGAATCCCGGGCACGCTGAGGCACAGCAACAGCATTTCGCCGAACATCGCGCGGACAAATCTTGCCCAGCAGAATTTGGAGGAATTTGCCATTCCCCTCGAAACCTGCTTGGCCCACAAGCGTATACCCAACGCTGCGGGGGTCGGCATTACGGGGACCGCAGACAACTTCCGTACATCCGTTGAGAAGATCGGCTCGATCATCAAGACGACCATCCTGATTGAAGTGGATGGTCTGAACAGTGGCGGAACGGCTAACGACATCATCGGAGCAGACGGAGCAGGGGTGGCCCACCTTGGGCAGATTACTGCTGCGGTGAACGGGACGATTTTCGCCGGGAAGATCACATGCCTCGAAACGCCTG
>CAZGRF010000431.1:0-3594 GCA_964527825.1 uncultured Pirellulales bacterium | reverse complement strand
TGCCCAGGAATTCCTCCCAGATCGGCCGGACCGACTCACGAAACGGTTGCTTGTCCGGATGAATAACCTCCACGCCGGCGTCCCGGACTACCTTGAGGTCGGCCGCCACGGCCTCGACCCAGAGCTGCCGCTGAAAACCGACGGATTCGTCAGCCGCCTTCTGGAGGATCTGTTGCTGCTCGGCGGTGAGCCGGTTCCAGCTACGCGTGCCGATCATCAGGATATCGGGCAGACAGGTGTGCTCATCGAGCGCATAGTACTTGCAGACCTCATAGTGTCGCGCCTGCACGAACGAGGGGGCATTGTTCTCGGCACCGTCCACCACGCCCTGATCGAGCGAAGTGTACAACTCGCCGAAGGGAATCGGGGTGGCCGAGCCGCCCATGGCTTGGATCATCTTGATGGCCATGATGCTGTTTTGCACGCGAATCTTCAGGCCGTTCAGGTCAGAGGGCGAACGAATCGCGTGGTCCTTGGTGTAGAAGCTACGAGCGCCGGCGTCATAGTAGCACAAACCGCGGAGGCGCTTTGACTGGCCCGAAAGCAACAGTTCCTTGCCAATGGGGCCGTTGAGTATCTTCCAATAGTGGTCCGCGTCGCGGAACAGGTACGGGATGCCGAATATCTTCATCTTGTTGACAAACGACTCCATCGGGGCGCTGGAGACCTTGGTCATCGCCAGGTAGCCGAGCTGGAGGGCCTCGATACACTCCTTCTCGTTGCCAAGCTGCTCACTGGGATAGATCTGCACTTCCATCTCACCGTTCGACAGCTCGCTGACGCGCTCGGCCATGAACACCATGGCCTTGTGTACCGGATGCGACGTCGGCAGACTGTGACCCAGCTTGAGGATCACTTCCGGCTTTCCAAACGCGCTCGGACAAAGGCAGAGAACAACTGCTGCGAGAGACAGCAGAGATCTGAAAGAACCACAAAGCAACTTCATCGATCACCTGATCTTCTGTACCAACATTCTATCATACCGACCGGGCCGGATGGTGTATTGTAGCTGCCTGCACAGGCACAATTCCAGTTCAATCCACAGTCATTTCGTGACAGCCCAGACCATCACGTCGTCGATGTTGCCGGTGTCATCGAATGTCCCGAAGCCGATTCCGCCGGAGCCGAACGTCTTGTCCACGGCTCGCATGATAGGCCCTTCCGTATCGTCGAAGAAGACCTCTATCGAGCCGCTGGAGCTGTCGCGGACCACGCGCACATCGTGGTAGCCCGTGCCCCAGTCCGCTCCTTTCGTTCGCTCCAGTACGATGGACCTGCGCGGCGCCCCGTTGACAATGTCTATGCTGTGGGCTGCATCGTCGGCCGCGGTGGCGATGTGGGCGTAGTAGAAATGGGATGGATCCTGATAGCCGAAAAACACGCACATATCGCGATGGCCATACTCGCGGCCGGTCTGCTCCATTCTTGCCTGAAGTATGAAGTCACAGACACTCAGGTCCTTGATGAGAGCGATATTGAGCGGCGACCGCACCGGTGGCTCGTACTGGCTCGCCTCGTACTGGCTGTATATGTGATTGCCGTCCTCGGCAACGATCTTCCAGGCGTTCGGATCGGTCTGCGTCCAGCGTCCTGCCCCGCTCTCGAAGTCCTCGAAGAAGACCAACGGCAGATCATCTCTGGTGTCCGTCAAGGCAAACGGAGCTTTGAGCTCTCGGATCCGCAGGTTTCTGAAGCGATAGACCTGGCCGGCCTCACCGTGATGTTGAATGGCAATGTGCCCTTCGCGGTCGGTCGTGTCGATGTAGTCTGTGGTCAGGATTCCATTGACGTAGATGCGAAGGCTGGGACCGACGCAGTGGATCCGGTATCGGTTCCAGTCATATCGTTTGAACGCCCCCTTGGTGTGCTCGACGAAAGCCTTGGCGGAATTTGCATCGCTGTTGCGGGGATTCAACCATCCGCGACGGCCCTCATCGTACAAGCCGCCGGACCACTGCCGGTCCGACGGATCGACCTCGGCCTGGTAGCCGTAGACTCGGTTGCGCTCCCGGTGGCACCGGAACATGAAGCCCGAGTTGGATGGCCCTTCCGGCAGCTTGATCTCGCCCTCGAAGATGAAGTCGCGGTACGCCCCTTCCGCCACAAGGAAGAACTTCCTGTCGGCCTGAAGGCAGATCTCATCGTCTTCGGCCCACGCCTTTCCCCAATCGTAGGGATTGCCCCAACCCTCCAGAGTATTCCCATCGAATAAGACCTTCCACGGAATATCCGCCGACTCCGCCGCCAGGGCCTTTCCCAACAGTGGGAAAGCCAGACAGAAAGCAAGAACCAGAAAGGCAAGAACCGATATTCGGCGAGCAAAACGCCGCATCTTCTCAACTTCCCATTTACCCAAAATGTTCCTGCCGCCGCCGATTGTCCGCCGTGCGACTGACCATTCCATTGTGGGTTTCTGGGGCCGCGGCGTCAAGCCTCGGCCGTGTGGCGGGACGCCGCCAGCCGAAATCCCCCTACAGGCCCGGGGAACGATTCCGAGTCAAATTGGTTGACGTCGGAAGCCAGATCTCGTACAAAGAGAGCGCGATATAGTGAGAATCGCTGCGATGAGACCGATAGAGACGCATAACTCTGGACGGCATTTCGCTTCTGTCAAGTCGAGGGAAAGTAACCGTTTGTTATGAGGAGGCGATATGCAGGATTCTCGTGCGTCCCCGAAAGAGCGCGACGGCCAACCGAATGCTCATGGCGCGGGCCAGGTCAAGGCTGATGCCTGCGGAAAGCCGATTTGTGCCGAACCGGTGACCGCTGTATCGAAGAACCACGCACGGCTGATCAGTGTCTTTCGGGCTGCGCCCATCGGCATTGGGCTGGTCTGCAACCGTGTGCTCATGGAGGTCAATGACAGACTCTGCGAGATGACCGGCTACCGCTCGGAAGAGCTGCTGGGCCAAGACGCTCGAATCCTGTACCCCACGCAAGAAGACTACGACTATGTAGGGAGGGTGAAATACGAGCAGATTGCCCGATGTGGCACGGGAACAGTAGAGACACATTGGAAAAGGAAAGACGGTAAGCTGCTCAATATCCTGCTCAGCTCGACACCGCTTGATCCAAACGATCATTCGAAAGGTGTAACATTCACGGCCCTTGATATCACCCATGCCAAGCAGGCCGAGAGGAGACTTGCCGAGAGCGAGGAGCGTTACCGAAGCATGTTTGAAAACGCTGTCCTGGGCGTGTATCGAACCACGCCCGATGGACAGATTCTCGTGGCCAACCGAGCGTTGCTTCGCATGCTGGGTTACGACTCGTTCGAGGAACTTGCCCGGCGCAACCTGGAGCAGGAGGGATGTTATGCACCGGAGTACCCCAGGTCTCTGTTCAAAGAAGCCCTGCAAACGACCGAGCAGGTCATCGGACTCGAGTCAAGTTGGATAAGGGGAGACGGCACCAAGCTGTTCGTTCGGGAGAATGCCAGGGTCATTCGTGATGAGCAAGGCAATGCCCTTTTCTACGAAGGCACCGTCGAGGATATCACGGCCCGCAAGAAGGCCGAGGAGGAGTTGCAGAATATCTTCAACCTTTCCTTGGACATGGTCTGTATCGTCAACACCAACACGGCCACCTTTGCCA
>CAZGRF010000430.1:0-3599 GCA_964527825.1 uncultured Pirellulales bacterium | reverse complement strand
CGTTGACAAGCGCGGCGGGCGTAGGGCACACTCTCTTGTCGTCCACCAAGAACGACGACGGCACCACACCGCTCACCAGGGCTTTTTCAATCCTGTCTCTGAAGCATAGGAAGTCGCTCGACTTGGCACGCGCACCTTCGGTTATCCTGGTCACGATAGATCGGATGCTTGGAAGAACGTCCCCGAACGCGGCCACGAAACCTGGGTCTGCCAAAGGCTGTCCGTCCAGGTAGAGTTTGCTCTTTGCGTTTTTCGCGGAGACATTTTCGACAACTTGCCGGTGGTCCGCGTCGAGGTCCTTCACGCTTTCCCACCAGCCTTGCTCCTGGAGCATGCTGAGATGCTCACTAAGCCGCAGCGCGTAGGAAGGATGAGACTCATTGAATCGCACCAGGAGCGGTTCCTCCAGATACCCCAGGAGGGTGAAGACCTCCACAGCCTCGGGGGTCACCCAAAACCGGCCATTGAGGTACGCCTGAAAACCGGCCAACGGAGCTGACTCAGGACATTGACTACGACGGGAAGTTTACCTTCCGTCGAGATGAGCAATGTCTTGAGCGAAGAGAAGAAACAACAGATCATTGCCCTGGGACGGCTGGGATGGTCGCTGCGGCGCATCCAGCGGGCTACCGGGGTGCGCCGGGAGACCGCGGCGGGCTATCTGCGAGCCTCCGGAATCGAGCCCCGGCCACCGGGCCGGTGGGGGCAGCAGTCGCCGGCAAAACCGGCCATAGAGGTGACCCCCGACCCTGGCCCCGGTTCAAAACCGGCCATAGAAGTGACCCCCGACTCTGGCGTGCCGATCACCGCGTCAGCGCCGGCGCCTGGCCGCAGTCCCACCGCCAGCGCCTGTGAGCCCTACCGGGAGTTCATCGAGGGGGAGCTGGGCAAGGGCCGCAACGCCAAGGCCATCTGGCAGGACCTGGTGGACGATCACGGGTTTGGCGCCTCCTACCAGAGCGTCAAGCGCTTCATCGGCAAGCTGCGGGGCTGCCGGCCGCCAGAAGCCCGGGTGGTGATCGAGACCCCGCCCGGCGAGGAGGCCCAGGTCGACTACGGCACCGGCCCGATGATCCGCGATCCCGCCAGCGGCCGCTACCGCCGCGTGCGTCTGTTCGTACTGACGCTCGGCTACAGCCGCAAGTCGATCCGCCTGCTCACGTTTCGCTCCAGCACCCGCATCTGGGTCGAACTGCATGAGCGAGCCTTTCGCCGGCTGGGCGGGGTCACTCGTGTTGTCGTGCTCGACAACCTGGGCGAAGGCGTACTCACACCGGACATCTACGATCCCGCCCTGAATCCGCTCTACCGGGACATGCTCACTCACTACGGGGCCGTAGCACTGCCGTGCCGCGTTGGGGATGCGGATCGAAAGGGCAAAGTCGAAGCGGGTGTTGGCCACGCCAAGAGGACGCCGTTGAAGGGGCTCCGTTTCGAAACTCTGGACCAAGCACAGGCTTACCTGGACCGCTGGGAAGAGCGTTGGGCCGACACCCGCATTCACGGCACCACCAAACGACAAGTGGCGGCGATGTTCGCCGAGGAACGGCCGGCCTTGCTGCCGCTGCCGGTGGAGCCTTTCCGCTACTACCAGTTTGGGGAACGCGCTGTGCACCTGGACGGCTGCGTCGAGGTCGAGGCCGCCTATTACGGCGCCCCGCCGGGCTGGATCGGCCGGCGGGTTCGGGTTCAGTGGGATGAGCGACATGTTCGTCTGCTGGATCCGAAGACGGGCCAACTGCTGCGCGAACACCTGCGCCAGCAGCGCGGCGGCCATCGGATCAAGGACGAAGACCGCCCCCACAAAACGCCACTCGGCACCCTGCAACTTCTGGCCCGAACCGAGCGGGCTGGACGCCATATCGGCGCGCTCTGCCAAGGCATGTATCGGAACCAGGGTGAGGTTTCAGTACGCCGCATTCTGGGCGTGCTCTCGCTGGCCAAGAAGTACGGCGCCGCCAGCGTGGACGATGCCTGCGCCGCCGCTCTGGAAGTGGAGGTGTTCGAATACCGCTTCGTCCGTCGCTATCTCGAGCGGCGGCCCCAGAACCCACTCGGCTTGCGGCAAGTGGATCCGCTGATCCGTCAGCTCACGCTGTACCGCGACTTCATCGCCGACAAAACCAAGGAGGAAAACCAACCATGAACCTCATCGAGCTCGAGCGCTCGCTACGGCAGCTTCGCCTCGGCGGCATGGCCGCCGTGCTGGAAACCCGGCTACGCCAGGCCCAGGCCGAGGCCATGGCGCCCATCGACCTGATTTCGTGCCTGGTCTCGGATGAGCTCACCCGCCGTGCGGACCGTCTGCTCGAGAGGCGGCGCAAGCAGGCCCGCTTCCGGGATCCTCACAAGACTCTCGATAACTTCGACTTCGGCTTCAACCCGAAGATCAACCGCAGCCTGGTCTTCGACTTGGCCACCAGCGCGTTCATCGGCCGGCGTGAGGACGCGCTCTTTCTCGGCCCGGGTGGAACCGGCAAGAGCCACTTGGCACAAGCCATCGGGCAGGCCGCCATCCAGCAGGGCTACCGCGTCTTCTACCGGGAAACCCACATCCTGCTGGAGGATTTGGCCGAAGCCGTCATCGACGGCACGCGCAAAGAGTATGTGGAATCGATCAGTACAGTTCCCTTGCTGATCATTGACGACTTCGGCATGCGCAAGCTACCGCAGACGGCGGCCGAGGATCTGCTGGAAATCGTCATGCGTCGCTACGAACGGGCCAGCACCCTGCTGACCTCCAACCGCCCGGTCGAGGACTGGGGCAAGCTGCTCGGCGATGCCGCCGCTGTCGGCGCCATGCTGGACCGGCTGCTCCACCACGGGCACCTGCTCAAGTGCGGCCCGCGCAGTTGGCGCACCAAGACCGCCGTCGCTGGCGGATGAGACCATCCTATGAGAACAAAGTTGGAAAGACTACGGAGCGTCGTGGAAATGACCGGGCCATGGAAAACCTGGAAAACCAGACTGCGGTTTCCCACGTTTCCCGCCGCCCCTTGGAAATCGCCAAAGGCGCGATTCCCACATTCCCACAGCGCCGGTGACGATCCCCCCTCCGCGAAAACTGCAAACAACAACCAAGACACCCGCGGGAGGACCTCATCCCTGGACAGGAAAACGATGGCTAGCACTTGCCGGAACCGTCTCCGGCAGGGTATAAATCATGTGTTCTGGGTCAGCTTCCTATGGCCGGTTTTGAAGTGACCCCGTATGGCCGGTTTTGAGGTGACCCCCGAGGCATCTCGTCGCGAAGCGTTGCGAAGTTCTTTTCTGATTGCCTTCCAGGCGGCCAGAGAAGCCTGCCGCCGATGATATCCGACTGAAAAACACTGGGTGGATGTACAATCAGGGCAACCGGGAGACCAAGAGGCAGAACTCCTGATCAAGGTGTTCTGCGCGCAGTAGAGTCATGTTCCTGCTCTATTGCCAAGGAGACGCCTATAGGCGAAGGAGGGATCGATCATGGCTGTGGAAAAGCTGGAAAAACATGAACTGTTCGGGCTGCTGAGTCCGGAAGACATCCGAACGCTCAGCAGCGTGTCCGGCGTTGTGGCATTCAAGGAAGGTGACAAGGTCTACTCGGAGGGAGTACCGGCGAG
>CAZGRF010000429.1:0-3604 GCA_964527825.1 uncultured Pirellulales bacterium | reverse complement strand
CGGATCACGCAGATGCGGCAGGTCACGAGCCTCAGCGAGGACCCGGCCACGCGGGACCTGTGGGTGGCGGGTTTTCAGATGCCCGACATTCCGGAGGTGCCGAGCCTCATGGACGAGCCGTTCTATGTGCCTTGTCTGGCGCGGGTGCCACCGGAGACGGAGACGGTCCAGGCCGTTTCGATCTCCGATGCTGCCGTGCACAACCTGGCCTTGCCTACATCGATCGTCTACATAGGGACAGTTCAAGAGTGAAACGATCCGACAGGACTACCATAGGAGGCACCGAGGGCAGATTCAAGACCACGCGGTGGTCCGAGATCGACAGCATCGCAAAGCCTAACGCAGACCAGCGCCGGGCGGCGTTGAATGGGCTGATTCAGCAATACTGGAAGCCGGTCTACTGCTATCTCCGGCGGAAGGGTTGCGACAACGAGCAAGCCAAGGATTTGACCCAAGGGTTCTTCCACGAGATTGTCTTGGGCCGGCGACTCATCGAACAGGCCGACGCGGACAAGGGGAGGTTCAGGACGTTCCTTTTGACAGCATTGGACCGATACGTCACCAGCGTTCATCGACATGAGGCCGCCGCCAAACGCCGACCGAAAGAGGCGATTGCGGCGCTGGAGGAGGTCGATGAAGGTTCCATGTCGGTTGTGGCCGGGGACATGAAACCTGAGGATGCCTTCACTTACGTGTGGGCGAGCGAGCTGCTGCAAGAGGTGCTGGCCGAAGTGAAGCAGGGTTGCGCCCAAGACGGAAAGGGCGCTCATTGGCAACTGTTCTGCGCGCACGTCCTGGATCCGATCGTTGCCGGTCAGGAATCACCTGGGCTGGCCCAGCTTTGCAGCCGTCTCGGTGTCCCCGGCACCACCCAGGCAGCCAACATGATCGTTACCGTCAAACGGCGCTTCCAGGCGGCTTTGCACAACCGGATGCGGGACTACGTGCGATCGGACGAAGAGGTAAACCAGGAAATCCGTGATCTGATGGAGATCTTCTCGAGATAGCGCAAGATAGCGGCGTGGCCTGCGTACCAAGAGGTAGAACGAATCGACGGCCGGGCAAGTGACGGCGCTGAGGTGGTTGCATGGAGTACGGAGCAGTATAATGGACAAAGGCGCGATCCGGGATGTGCCGCCGAAGAGGTTGGCGCAGCTCCTGGGGATAACATTCGATTCAGATGATGTTGGTCAGACGGAGGGCGATGAGGCGACGGCCGAGCTGCTCCGGAACTGCCTGGATGAAACGTGGCAAGACGGGCCCCATCGACAGGCGAACGGTTGGGTGCGGGTCATGCGGCGGTGGGTGGGCGATCTCGGGCGTCGCTCCGAACGCCTCCGATTGGGCGATATCCTGACCGACCCGAGGTCGGACCTGGCTGCGATGAGAAACATTCGCAGGCGCGCTAAGAGAGAGGTGGGCGCCGCTTTGCCCGAGGCAAAGCATGCCGTAGCGGTCACGGTCTATTTTGCGGCGATTGCCAACGCCTTACTGTATCATGGCGCGAAGATCTCGACATATTCATACGAGGCCCTGGAGCAGTCGTTTGCCAAGCTGCTGGACAAACCTTGGATGCCCGCGCGACTTGTCCGACTCTTCCGGGACGCCGAGAAGCTGTGCCGAAGCATGCGGTGACGCCGGCCCTTGTCGGGGTGAGTCTCTCCGACGTGCGCCGGTGGCGGAGTGAAAAAGAGATGTCCGGGCTTTTCGCTACGCAGTCGTGCGGATGTCCGGGCTTTTGACAGGTGTTCTTGTTCGGTCGTGCAACATGAAAAGATGTCTGACCCAAGATCTGATACTCCAATACGCCAAAGGGCAATGCACCGAAGCAGAGAAGCGGATGGTGGACGAGCATGTTGCCGGCTGCCGCCGGTGTCATCGGCGCGTGGAACGTGCTTGCTCGCAGGATGATGCCTCCGCAGGCGCCCGCCCAGGCCCAGGCACGTTGCCCGCCGGCGAGAAGGACCAGTCAGAAGGTCAGCGGCAGGCTCAGATGCCGACCCAGTCGATGCCGGACGCCTCGGCGGATTCCTTCGACAAAGAGGGATCGGATCAATCGGCAGAGATTACCATCGAAGGGTATCAGATCGTCCAGGAACTCCCCGCCGGAGGCCAGGCGGTGGTCTACAAGGCCTTGCACAAGGCTACCAGGTCGAAGGTGGCCCTCAAAGTGTTGCTTCCCAGCCTCACCGCCTCGGCGAAGGCGCGACGCTACTTCCGACAGGAGGTCGAGCTTGCCGCCAGTCTGAATCATCCCAACATCGTGGCCATCCGCGACAGCGGAGTCACTCACGGCCAATATTACTTTGCCATGGAGTACATCCACGGGCAACCCCTTGACCGTTACGTCCAGGGCAGAGTCCTGGCGGTGAAAGAGAAGATGGCCCTGTTCCTCAAGATCTGCGACGCCATGTCCCATGCGCATCAACGGGGCGTTATCCATCGGGACTTGAAGCCTTCGAACATACTGGTGGACGAGCGTGGCGAGCCACACGTGCTGGACTTCGGCCTCGCCAAGACGGCTACCGGTCTGGGTGACATCTCGGAAGACACCGTCATGCCCACCATGACGGGTCACATCATGGGGACTGTTGCCTACATGTCGCCGGAACAGGCGGCCGGTCGGTCGGATTTGATCGACGTGCGGACAGACGTCTACTCGCTGGGTATCGTGCTTTATCAGATGGTGACCGGCAAGTTTCCGTACGATATTACCGGTCTGGCGGTTGAGGTTCTGCACAACATTCAATACGCCGATCCGATCAGGCCGCGACAGATCATCAGCCGGTTCGATTCTGACGCGGAGGCGATCATCCTCAAGTGCCTGGCCAAAGACCCCAATCAGAGATACTCATCTGCTGCCGGACTGCGCGATGACGTCCAGCGGTGGCTCGACGGCTTGCCGATCGTCGCCAAGTCCATCAGTTCGATCTATCTGTTGCGTAAGATCGTTGCCCGGCACCGATACACGACCACCGTAGCCGGGTTGCTGCTTCTGATTGTGTGCAGTTCTGCCTATATCGGCTTCTACCTGTACCGACGGGCGGACGATGCCCGCCGGGACGCCGAACAGATCGCCCAACAGTGGTCCGTCGAATCTGCGAGACAATTGGCCTTGTCACGGGAAATCGCCTTTCGCAGGTTTCTGGCGATATGGCACAGTGACGACCCCAATCGCATCGCTCCTGCGGAAGGGATCGCACGCTTGCTTGCGTCCGGCTCCCTCGAGAGACAAGGAGCTGATTTCCTGCTGGGCCCGAGCGGCAGCAAGGACATCGAGACATTTCGAGACAACCTCCCGCGCGAGTCCCGTTGGTTCGCCGACCTGATGGTGGGCGAAGCATATCTGAGAGACGAGAACCGTGCCCGAGCCCTTGAGGCTTATGAGCGGAGCTACCAGGCAGCGAAGGCAAGAGGCCGGATGTCTTTTGGCGAGAACACCCTGAGAGAATACCTTGAGGCGCGGCTCTATCAACTGCAGGGCGGAAGGGCGGGTCGGACGCCGGATTTGCCGCCTCCACGCGATGAGGACGAGAAATGAAGCGAACCGCACCATCACCGATGACAGAGCACAAGACGCGGCTCGGTGAGAGGCTGGCCGTTG
>CAZGRF010000428.1:0-3610 GCA_964527825.1 uncultured Pirellulales bacterium | reverse complement strand
CAGGGCATAGCATGACCTCGGTGTTTCTTGTGGCGAATTTCGTACGACTTTAAGACATGCGGCGGATATGAAGGCCTTTTTCCATCACGGAGCGCATTGGATTGTCTCATCGCTGGTGGGCGTGCTGCTGGTAGGGGCCGGCTGCGGGCAGAGCCCTGAGGCCGGCAAACTTGCCGCGCGAGCTGGTGAGACAGAACTGGGCTCGACCATCGGTTCGCTTGCCGACGTGGTGACGCCTATGCCCATACCGGTCGAGGGCTTTGGGTTGGTTGGCAACCTGGCGGGGACCGGCTCAGCAACCTGCCCCCCGCAAGTCCGCGCGTATCTGAAGCGGTACATCCTGTCGCAGTTGCCCAGCGAAGCACTCAACCTTGAAGAACTTATCAACAGCAACACGACCGCCGTTGTGCTGCTTGAAGGGACCATCCCGGCGATTGCCTCGAAAGGTGATCATTTCGACGTTCGGGTTTCGTGGATGCCGGGTTCGGAGACAACCTCGCTGCGCGGGGGCTGGTTGTACAAGGCAGAACTGCGGCCGCAAGGTCCCGGCGGCTCGGCGAGCCGGCCTCTGGGGACGGTCGAGGGTCCTGTGTTTGTGAACATGGTTGGAGTCGCCAAACCAGACCTGACCACGGCGTACGTATTAGGCGGCGGCCGGACACTTGACGACTACTCGGGCATCATCAGGCTGCGCACGCCTGATTACGTGTTGGCGGGCGCTATCCGCGATCGTCTGAGCGGACGGTACGGCTTCGATCTGGCCCGGGCAATGTCGCCGCGTGTGATTGAGTATGCGGTACCGCCCGACTATCAGCGTCGCAAGATGCAGTTTGTTGCGATGGTGGCGGCGACCTACATGAGTGAGACGCCTCAATTGACCCGGACGAGGACCGACAGGTTTATTCAGCAGCTTGCCGCGGGGCAGGACGAAGAACGCAGCGAGATCGCCCTTGAAGCTATCGGGCGGGAATGCCTGGGGCCGCTTGCTTCTCTATTGAATTCACCGGACGAGGAGGTGCGGTTGCGTGCAGCACGCTGCATGCTGAACCTGGGGGACGACGGTGCTCTCGGAACGCTAAGGCAGATAGCCCTGGATCCGAAGTCCGCCTATCGCCTCGAAGCGCTCGAGGCCGTCGCGGCATCCGCGCGGCGCAACGACGCGGCAGCACTGGCGCGACTATTGCTGCGGGATCATGACTCGCGCATCGTCGTGGCCGCCTATGAATACCTGCGTGAGTCGGGGAACCTGGCGGTCACCCAGGGATTCATCGGGCGCAGCTTCTACCTCGAACGAGTGGTCCAGACGGACCGCAAAGCCATCTTTGTCGCACGCAGGGGAGACCCGCGTATTGTCGTTTTTGGAGCGCCGCTGATATGTCGCGACAGCATGTTCGTGGAGTCACCGGATGGGATGGTCCTGATCGACGCCCAGCCGGGCCGACGCCACGTCGCCCTCATGCGAAAGAACCCCACGCGGCCGGGGATCATCGGTCCGTTGAAGAGCGGCTTCGTGCTCACTGAGGTGATTCGAGCCTTGGGCTCTGAATTCGCCCAAATGGGGGAGGGCCATGTCACAGCGCTGGGGGTCTCGTACGCCGAGGTAATCGCCCTGTTGGAGCAGATGTGCGCCAAGGGGGCGGTGGCGGCGGAGTTTTGGCCGGGACCGCTGCCAAAATTCGATCTAACAGTCAAGAAATAGCCCACGTCAGGCCGATAAAAATAGAATGCGTTGCTCAATAAGCAACGTCGCGTAGCGATGGGTGTCTTCACAGAGAACGATAAGAGTTGGATAAGACATGCGACTTGAGAAGATCGTACTCGACGGGTTCAAGAGTTTTGCCGACCGCACGGAATTCCATTTTGATGCTGCCGTGACGTGTATTGTCGGACCTAACGGTTGCGGCAAGAGCAACGTGGTCGATGCGGTCAAGTGGGTCTTGGGCGAGCAGAAACTCAAGAGTCTGCGCAGTGACCAGATGGCCGACGTGATCTTCAGCGGCAGCGGCAGCCGCAAGCCGCTCGGCACCGCCGAAGTGACGCTGGTGATCTCTAATCCGGAAGGCGGCGCCAGCGGTCGCCTGCCCCTCGACACCGAGCAGGTCCAGGTCTGCCGGCGCATCTACCGCAGCGGCGAGAGCGAGTACCGTATCAACAACAAAGTCTGCCGGCTCAGGGATATTCGCGAGTTGTTCATGGACACCGGCATTGGCAACCGGGGCTATTCGATCATCGAGCAGGGCCAGATTGAGCAACTGGTCAGCGCTTCGAAAGCTGACCGGCGGATCGTGTTCGAGGAGGCGGCCGGCATCAGCAAATACAAGGCCCACAAGAAAGAGGCTTTGCGTAAGCTCGAACGCACGGAGCAGAACCTGTTGCGGTTGGCCGACATTCTGTCCGAGGTAGGCAAGCGACTGCGCAGTGTCAAGCTCCAGGCGGGCAAGGCGCGCAGCTATCTCGAATACACGACGCGACTCAAGGAGCTCCAGGTCAACTTCTCGCTCGTCGAGTATGCTAAGAACCAGGAACAGCTTGACGAACGCGGCCGGGCCCTACACCAGGCCGAGGAGCATTTCTCCGCGGTAGCTGCCGAAGAGGCCGGGGCTGAGGCTGACACGAGCCGGCTGGGCAACGCTATCATCGACACCGAGCACAAGCTCAGCGAGACCGGCAACGCGCTCGTCGCGGTCCAGAGCCAGATCGACCAGAAGCAGCAGCGGATCGACTTCCTGCGCACCCGTCTGACCGAGCTGGGCCAGCGTCAGGAGACCGCCAGGCAGGAGATCGAGCGGTTGCGCGGGCAGGCCGACACGCTCGGTCGCGACCTGGCGACTCACCGTGACGACTTGGCTGGTTGCGACGAAGCAGTCCTGCAGCACACCGAGGCGATTCGCCAAATTCAGGCGATTACTCAGGAGGCCGATGCGCAACTGGCTTCGCTGGAGGCCGAGTTGGACGACGAGAAGTCGGGCATCATCGACATCGTGCGGCGCACGGCCCAGCTTCACAACGAAATCCAGAGTATCTCCAGCTACCGTGACAGCCTGTCGAACCAGCGGGACCGCCTGGCCGGCCGGGCGCAGACCGCCAAGGCCGAGTTGGAGCGGCTTCTGACCGATAAGGCCCAGCACAACGCCCGGCTGGGTGACATCACGCGCGTATTGGGCGAGCTGGAGAAGAATCTCGAAGCCAAGAGGCGGAAGATCGAGGAGACCGAGTCGCTGGTCACCAAGGACAGCGGGCTGCTGGTCGGCAACAAGGAGGCACGCAGCGCGCTAAGCAGCGAGCTGGCTGTGCTGACCGACATGGAGCGGCGTCAGGAGGGCTTGGGTTTGGCCGTCAGGAGCATCTTGAAGGACCAGGCGGACCAGAACCGCAAAGTGGACTACATCGACGGTATCGTGGCCGAGAAGATCAACACGAACGTTGAGTACGCCGGCGCGGTGGAAGCAGCCTTGGAGGGACTCACCGACGTACTGCTGATAAAGAGCGCCACCGAGCTGCTGGCCGACACTGAGATGGTCGCCAAGCTCGAGGGCCGCGTGCATTTCTGCTGCTTGGACCGGCTGGACCCCTTCGTGGATGATGCGGACCTTTCCAAGGTGCCCGGCGT
>CAZGRF010000427.1:0-3616 GCA_964527825.1 uncultured Pirellulales bacterium | reverse complement strand
CGCAGCACGGCGCCGGCCCGGTAGGCCATCGCGATTCCGTCGCCCGTGGCGCCGGAGGGATTGGTCGTCTCACGATACAACTGTCCCGTCCCACCGGTAGCGAGGATCGTGTTGGCGGCCCAGATGATCTGCAGGCCGTGCTGCTGGTCATGACCGATGATGCCGGCGCACCGGTTGTCCTTGTCCGTCAGGAGATCGACGGTGAAGAAGTTCTCGATGATCCGGATGTTCGGGGTGCTCTTGACTCTGTCGACGAGAGTCTGGGCGACGACTCGCCCCGTCTCGTCGCCGTGGGCGTGAAGTATCCTTGCGTGGGAATGTCCTCCTTCGAGGGTCGTGTCGACGCGGCCGTCAACGAGGTCGAACGCCGCGCCCCATTGCCGCAACTGCTGGATCAACTGGGGCCCTTGCTGCACCACGAGCGCCACGATCTTCTCGTCACAAATGCCGCCGCCGGTCTTGAGGGTGTCGGCGATGTGCGCCTCGAACGAGTCATCCCGGTTGAGGACCGAAGCGATGCCGCCCTGGGCCTTCCAGGTGTTGCTGTCTTCCAATGTCCCCTTGCAGACGAGGATCACGTTGCGATGATCGGCGGCCTCGAGCGCCGCCCGCAGACCGGCCATGCCGGCGCCGACAATCACACAGTCGGCAAAGAGTTGGCTTGTCGAAACCGGATCAATGTCTACCAGGTATCGTCGGGGCTCACCAAACTCGATACGGTCAGTCCCCACCGGTCCGGCAGCTTCGTTGCGTTTGCCCATAGTCTAATTGCCTTCCTCGCGTAACAGCTCCGCCGTCCGGCGTCAGTTCTGGGATTTCCGGCTCAGAACGATCTCATCCGTGAACAGTTGATCGTCGTCGGCATGCTTTAGAACAAACGCCTGCAGCGCTTTGGTCGAGGCGGTCAGGACGGGATTGTCGTCGACCGACGTAAACTCAATGGCATTCGGCTCGCCCTCGATCAGTTTCTTGAAGGCCTCGTCATCGGTCAGCCGCATCTTCAGTTGGCTCCCGATCTCGTTGACCCGGATGAAAGTATGCGCCCGGACGAAGAATAGCGCGTTGTAGGGCAAAGCTGTCTTCTCCGCGTCTTCCGCACCGGAAGGGAACGTCCGGGGGAAAACATCCAGGAACCGCTTGTCGCCCAGCTTGACCAGGCAGGCAAGAAATGCGCCCTTATGGCCCTCCTCGTCCCGAAAGTCCAGTCGGTACACTTTGTCACCTTCACCCTCCAACGCATCCGGGAGCGCGTTTGCATCGGATAGCGTCGAGCGTGCGAATTCCCACGTCTCCTGAGGTTCCGACGTCGGCCCGGGGTCCTCGAGCCAGACACCGATGAGACGCTGGTCGAAAACGAGGGTGTCCGGCGAGGCCAGAGGATGCAACGAAACAATAGGTACGCAACCGCCCAAGAGAACTGCCAGACAGTAGAATAGAACCTTCCTCGTTTTCATGCTCGGTCTCCTTAGTCAGCCTGGATATGCCCGACAGTCATCCAATCAGTCATCTTATCACCGCGCGGCCCGGCTGCAATGAGTCCCTGCAAATTCCGCCAAATCGGCCCGCGCAGAGGTGATGCGGCCAACACGTTGGCTTTGCAGCGTGCTCATGCACCGCGGGTTTGCTCTAACTCGACGGTCGGCTCCCCTTCGCCTACTGGAGGGTGATTTCGAGGGTCCCCTTGAGTTGGCGGGCGAGAGGGCCGGCATCCTGGGTGACGGTGACGGTGTAGCGACCGGGTTGGGTGTTTTGTTCTCGCCACGAGAACGCGCAGCGGCCGCCTCAACCGTATTCCAGGTCGGCCGAGGCAATCTCTTTGCCGTCCGAGTCCACGATCGCGAGGTGGGGTTTGACATCAGTGAACCGGTTCGCCTGCGTACCCTGCTTGCCAAACCGCATGTAAGCCTCGCCGGCCTTGCCGACGATCTGGGGCGAAATGTAAATAGCCGTGCCTTTGGCGAAGGTCGATTGGGCCTGGACGTCGCTGCGGTTGCGGTCTTTCTCGACGACCGCGCTGACGGAGAGGCTCAATTCGCCGAGCTTGATCTTGCTGGTGCCTCCGGCGGTGATGTCAAAGGCAGGCCCATTGCTGAAATTGACGCGCCACTCGTTGTCGTCCTTCGTTCCGTAGGTGACGTAGCCCGAAGCAAGCCTGTACGCCCCGGCGGGAAAGGTCGTCCGGCCACCGCTGACATTCAAGTAGATCGTGTCGTCTTTCGTGCCCTCGATCCGCGCGGATGTGAGGCGGCCCTTCATCGATTCCGGCCCGGTCAGCTCGACCTCGACCTTGCCGGTGGGTGTTGTGTCCTTCTCCAGCACCACGGTCAGCGTCTTGTCCTTCCCGTGCGCGCCGACGAGCTTGAGCCGGTAGAATGTGTCCTGGTAGTAGATCAGGCTGCTAAGGCTCTCGCGGGGCAGGGAACCTTCGATCTTCCGGTCGGCGGGGATCAACGCTAGCGAACACCGTCGGAACGTCGTGAACGAGCCGCCGAACCCGTCGGCGTACATGAACAGCTTTGTCGGCTCCCCGGCCAGCGTCGCCTGGCCCTCCAGGATGCAGCACGGACTCCACATGTACGATATCTCATCCGGCCCGTTTCTGTATCCGACCAGCATGATTCGGAACGGAATCTCCTTCTGCTCCTTGGTGTGGATCATAAAGTCCGAGGTGATGAAGGCACATTCATACCCGAAGTTCGGTCCCAGCGGCGGCGCGGGCAGGAACTTCTCGCTGTCCGAAAGCTTGCCATCGGCGTCCGCGTCGAGGTAGAAAGCCACGGGCTTGCCATCCTTGAGCTCGACGAGCGACCACTGGGCATCCTCCGGCAGCATCGAGTTGTACACGAGATCGTACTTCTCGACACGTTTCTTGACGGCCGCAATGAAGGCCGTATCTGCCTCTCTTCCACTGCCAAAGCCCCAGTACGACCGGTAGCTCAGCGGGTCATCAGGAGCGACCAGGCCGCGGTATTCCAGGTTGAATGCCGTCGGTCCAGAAGTCGATGGCGAAACACTGGGTGTCTCTTCGGCCGCACGGACCCCTATCACCAGCACGGCCGCCACTGCGATCAGAGTCGATAGCTTTCTCATAATCCGCCTCGTCTTTCTCGGATTGTCACAGCCCTCCGCCACGAAGGCTTACAGACAAGCACGTTTGCCCCACACCGAGCGACAACCAGCCCGGTCACGAATATCGGTGGGTACAGTCTATCGTGCCGGCATCCCTCCTGCAAGCGACAATCGCGATGGTCTCGCTAAGCCTTTGCGTGGTGAACTGGAGGCGCGAGGCCGGTCTGTCGGGAGTCTCGAGCTTCGGGTAGTGGGCCTCTTGCGTCTCGTTACGTGGGCTGCTCAAGGTGACTTACTGGCCTCGGCCGTGCCGCCATAAAGGCCCATGTTGATGACGCCACCGTTGGGAAACGGCTCGGCAGCCACCGAACCGTCTAGATCACCAGTATCAACGCAGGGACTGGTGACATCATCAATGACCCAGCCTTCGCTGTTCGGGTCCCAGCGCCCGGCCTGGGATTTGAGATGATAGTCACCATCGACCCAGAAATCATCCAGCAGATCGTCCGGCGTGCTGAGCGGGTAGTGTTCCAGCAGTTCCCGGCGG
>CAZGRF010000426.1:0-3627 GCA_964527825.1 uncultured Pirellulales bacterium | reverse complement strand
GGCACCGCCGAGGATGATGTTGCCCACGCCGTCGGCGCCGCCGATGATTATGTCGCTCGCGCCGACCGCGTCGTCGATCGTATACACGTCGTTTGTCGTCAACGCAAGGTTCGCTTCCCCGTGGTCGCCGAGGATGATCTTGCCGCCGAGCTCGGCGGTGATCGTGTCACTGCCCGCGCCGCCGAAGATGACGTCGAAGCCAGCAAAGCCGTCAATCACGTCATCCGCGCCGGTCTGGTGCTCGCGGGTGACGAACTTGCGCGCCTGGTTGAAGCCGCCGTCGGTCTGCCGATCCGGCACAAAGTTCGGATCCGCCGGGTCATCAGACCGCTCGTGAAGCCCGAAGCCGAGCCTCGTGACGAGCATGCCTTCGGCGTTGTAGTAGTCCACCATCCCCTTGTCTCCGAACAGCGCGTCCGGCCCCTGGCCGCCGCGGATCAGGTCCTTGCCCTCGCCGCCGAAGACGATCATCTCCAGCGTCGCCGGGGGCGTCGAGCCTTCACCCGCCGCGTTGAACTCGTCCTCGCCCTCCTCGAGGTTCACGGCAAGCAGCCCGTTGCCCTCCGCAGCGGTGGACACCGTCACCACGTCGTCACCCATACCGGTGTTCAGGATGGTAACTGTGCGGAAAGCCTCATTGACATCCGGCGTCGCGGGGTCATCGCCACGGATTGCCGTCGTCTCGACGTGGAAGGTGTCGTCGCCGGTGCCGAGGAAGATCTCGACCGTCTCCACGCCCCGGTAGGTGATGCCGCCGTCGAACGTGCGCAGGTCGGGTCCACTCGGGGTGCCGAAGTCGAGCGTAAGATCGTTGCCGTCGAAGGGATCCAGATCAGGAAACTCGGGCGTGCCCATACCCAGGCCCGAGAGATTCTTGAACTCGGACAGGTTTAAAGTGCCGGGGTCGACCTCATAGATCGCCTCGAGCCCACTCGCATGATCCGGGTCGTCGAGCATGCCGAAGTCGTCGGACACGCTGCCGTCGTTATAGACGGTGAGCTTGTCGGCGAGGCTGTTCTCGTCCACGTCGATGTCCAGCACCGGCAGCGGTGCATTGAGCTCCGTGGGCAGCGTCACTGCGATCTTCAGCGAGCGGTCCTTGCCCGGGATTTGGCTCCCCTCTATCACCAGCGGCCCTTCGATCTGACCCGACACCACGTGGGGCTGCGCCGGGTAGGTCTGCACTGGCTGGCCGCCATCGCCGCTGCCCGTGTCGGGACCCACGTCCAGCCGTACGATGAACGGGTCGTCCCAGTTCGTCGCGTCGAAGGTCACCGCCGGCGCATCGCCGCTGTCGTCAAAGCGGCCGTCGGTCGCATCGTCCGCCGAAGCGACGGTCTTGCCGTCGGTGAGGATCTGCACTGTCACCGGCGCGGTCGGCGCCTTGGTGAGGAAGATCGCATAGGTATCGTGCTGCATCTCGGACACGATGGTGCTGTCGTTGCTCTGCACGACGACCAGGCCGCCGGCGTCGTTGTCGCGTACGTCAACTTCGATCAAGGCATCGTCGATGACGTTGTCGAACACGCCGTCCTCGATCGAGCTGCCGATCTGGTGGGTGACGAGCACCGTGGAGCGGTTCTCGGCGATCGTGTCGTTGTCTGCCATCACCTGCAGCGTAACGGGCTCGTTCCAATTGCTGGCGTTGAACTCGATCGTGTTATCCGCCGGGTCGAAGCGCCCATCCGGTAGGAAGAACGAGAAGCTCGGGAAGATCCAAAACCCGGGGAAGGTAATCACGGATCCCGAGATGAAGTCAAGCTGGCTCTCGTTGTAATCGAGCGTCACCGTCACCGTTTCGCCGGCGGCTGGCGCCTGATTCAGCTGCATGGTATAGCGGTCGCTGAGCGAACCCTCGATGACGCCGGTTGTGCCGCCGGACTGACGCACAATGAGTCCCGGTTTGTCGTCGTCGACCACCGTGACCTCGACGTTGTCGATCAGCGCGTTGTCATAGTCGGGATTATCGCTCTGCATCGAGTGGCTGATGACCACCGTGCGCTCGCCCTCAACCGCCATATCTCCCACCGCCCGCACCTTGACGTTGCGCACGTCGGACCAGTTGCCCTCGTCGAACGTGAGCACCGTGGCCTGCTGCCAGGTCGTTCCGCCGTCGATCGACACTTCGACCGATTCGCCCCCGGCCTGCTTGTCCTTGTAAGAGGCGAGCGCCGCGGACACCGTGATGTATGCGATGGTGCCGGGAAAGGCCTCGGCCATGCGAACGTTGTAACTGTCCATCCAGGTGGTGCCGCCGCCGTTCTCGATGACGATGGTCTCCCCGCCGGTCTCCTCGACGACCACCTTGCCGGTCGTGCCGCCCGCCACGTTGAGCCGCAGGCCCTCGGCGAAGATGCCGTTGAACGCCGGGTCGTCGCTCGTCATGCTGTGGTTGACGAAGCCGCTCATGCCCTCCACGGACAGCGCGATGATCTCCTCGGTCACGTCGCCACCCACGTCGAAGGTGTCGGCGCCCAGGCCGCCGATGATGGTCGTCACCAGCCCCTGCTTGGTGCTGAGGATGAAGAAGTGGTCGTCGCCCTCCATGCCGTCGAGCTCGAGCTTCTCCACGCCGGTGAAGCCGATGTTCAGGCCTGCGCCCTGCACTCCGTCGCGCGTGACGACGAAGTTGTCGGCCACCTCCGTGCCGATCACCACCAGCGTGTCGACGCCCTGCCCGCCGTCGATGCTGACGGGCGCGTTGATGTTGTATTCGATGCGGTCATCGCCAAGGCCGCCGCTGACCACGGTGTCAGTGCTGGCGAGCTCGTCCGTATTCTTGATGACGAAGGCGCGCACCACGAAGTCGTCGTTGCCGTCCTCGCCGAAGAGCTTGAGCAGCGCCTTGTTGCTATACACCACCATCTCGTCGCCGTCGTCGCCGCCAAAAGCGGTCGTCGGGAAGCTGATGCCGCGCGACAGGAACCCTACGGTCGTTTCCACGGTGGCGATCTCGTCGCCCAGCGCGACGTTATCGGGCGCCGTGCGGTCTGATCCGAACATCTGGCCAAACTGGAAGTAGTCCTCGCCGGGACCGCCATCCAGGGTGGTGATGGAGCTGTTATCATCCACGTAGAACTGATCATCCCCTTCCATACCATTGATCCGCAGCCGCCCATTGATGTTTTCGTCGTAGTTGATTCGCTCTACTTCGGGGAAGAGGTCACTGGGATCAGCGTTCGGATTCAGATAGGCCACAAAGTTGCTCCGGAGCAGGAAGAGGTCTTCTCCCGAGGAGTTGTTGGCGTCACCAATATCTGTGCCGTTGATGGTCAGGGTATCTGCACCGTTATTGGGCGCGCCGGTATCCCACACGTTGATGATGTAGTCGGTTCGACCGCTCCGCACGTTGACCACCACGTCATCTGTTCCGCCCTGGCCGTCTATATCCATGGTCTCGGCCCGGGTATGCAGCTCGTTGACCGTTATCAGATCGTCGCCCGTTCCACCGTAGATCGACACGTGTCCCATCAACACATGGGGCGACTGGATATCTATGGTGATGGTGTCATTACCGCCCTCCCCGTATATCGAGATCTCTTTCGCGATCATGGTCTCGGTGAAGATCATCGTGTCCGCGGTTTCCTGTCCATGGACTTCGATGACGTTGTTGACTATGATGTTACC
>CAZGRF010000425.1:0-3638 GCA_964527825.1 uncultured Pirellulales bacterium | reverse complement strand
CTCGCCCAATCACAGCAAAGGGACGACACGCTGCACATTCGATCTGCGCGTGGAGGAAGGCGTATTGCTCTATCATGAGTGGCGCGATTGGCGTTCTACACTTTACAGCGTGGGGCCGAGCTTTACGATCGGCGGCAACAAGCTCCAGATCTCCGGCAATGCCGTGCTGGAATTGCCCGTGGGCCAGTGGGTGCACTTCGACGTCAGCGCCGACTTAGGCAAAGGCAACCGCGGCACGTGGAACCTGGTCGTGACGCTGCCGGACCAGGAGCCGAAGCGCTTCGAGAACCTCACGAATGGCAACACGAGCTTCGAAGATCTGACGTGGCTCGGATTCGTCGGCAATGCCACAACCAAGACCGTCTTCTACCTCGACAATCTGAAGATCGACAACCAATAACGATGGGTCCGCAGCTTGGCGACCGGCGGCGGCTCTGCTCACTCAAGGCCAAACATGCGCAACGTCGTCTCTCTAAGACTTGGCACGCTGACGTTGGATGTCCCGTTCTTCCAGGCATCGTTGAGCGGCTACAGTGATTACGCAATGCGCAGGCTCGCCCGCCGATTCGGCTGCCCGTTTGCACTGGCAGATATGATGCTGGCCAAAAGCATGGTCAACCCCAAGGTCCTGGCCAAGCCCCTCTTTCGCCCGGGCGACGATGAGCATCCGGTCGGCGCCCAGCTTCTCGGCAAAACCCCCGCGACGATGGCTGAGGCTGCTCGCGCCTTGGTGGCTGTGGGGTATGATCTGATCGACCTGAACTTTGCTTGTCCAGCCCCCAAGGTCCTGCGAAAAGGACGCGGCGGGGCCCTACTCGACCATCCCGACACGGTCATCGGCATCCTGAAGGCAGTGCAAGATGCTGTGACCTGTCCCGTCCTGATGAAATTGCGCATCGGCGTGGAGCACCAATCCGAGCGCCTGGACAAGTTCTGGGAGATCGTGACCCGTGCGGTCGAGCAAGGCGTCGACGCCCTGGTGATACATGGCCGCACCGTGTCCGACAAGTTTCGCAGCAAGGCTGACTGGAACATCCTCACAGAGGTGAAACGCCGCTTTCCCGCCGCGACCGTTGTCGGCAGCGGTGATGTCTTCGATCCGCCGGCCACTGTTGACTTGATGAGACGGACCAGCCTCGACGGTTTCGTAGTCGCCCGCGGCGCCGTGGGCAACCCGTGGATCTTTCGCGACCTGCGCTGCGTGTGGGAGGGCCGCCCCGTGCCGCCGCCGCCGGACCTGTCCGAGCAGCGACTCGTCATGCTCGAGCATCTCGACTGGACCCTGCAGGGCTACCCCGAGCAACTGGGCGTCGGTCACTTTCGCAAGTTTGCCGTCGGCTATGCACGCCACCACCCCAAACGCAAGCAGGTGCTGCTGACCCTCTTGGAAGCCAAGACCCGTGCCCAGGTCGAAGCCGCAATCGACGAGTTGTACGACGCCGGCCGCGCGTCTCCTTGACAGCGCCGCCGGCAACACATAGAGTGACGACCATGCCCAGGACGCTGTATATCATCGACGGCCACGCGCATATCTACGCGGCGTACTATGCGCCGATGCGGCAGCAGCTTACCAGTCCGACAGGCGAGCCGACGAAAGCGACCTATATCTTCACGATGGCGGTGCTCGGGTTGATCGAAAAGCACCAACCGGACATGCTCGTGGTCGCGCTGGACAGCAAGGTCCCAACGTTTCGCACTGAAATGTATGCCGAGTACAAGGCGCACCGGCCGCCGATGCCGGACGATATGCCCGTGCAGATCGATCGGATCGAGCAGATCCTGGAAGCGATGCGCATCCCCATTCTGCGCGTGGACGGGTTCGAGGCGGACGACATCATCGGGACGCTGGCCAAACGAGCCGCTGCCGACGGGATCGACGTGCTGATTTGCAGCAAGGACAAGGACCTGCTCCAGTTGGTCGACGGGCGCATCCGCACCTTCGATATGAAGACAGGCAAAGTCACCGACCGGGACGTTATACAGCAAGAGTTGGGCATTGCCCCGGAGCAAGTCGTCGATTGCCTGGCGTTGGAAGGTGATGCGTCGGACAACGTGCCGGGCGTGCCGTTGATCGGACCCAAGACCGCGCACGAGCTGATTCGCACTTACGGCGATCTCGATAGTCTCTACGCCCATATCGATGAGATCACGGGCAAGCGGGGCGAGAACCTGCGCGCGTCCAAGGACGTGGCATACCTGAGCCGCAAGCTCGTGACTCTGGACTGCCATGTTCCGCTCGACGTCAGCTATGAGGCGCTCGCGCTCGAACCGCCCGACAAGAACGAGCTTGCGGCGGTCTTCACCAAGTTGGGCTTCGCCCGCTTGCTGGCGCAACTTGGCGTGGACGCTGAATCGAGGCCCCCTTCGCTCGCTGCTGACGCGTCCCCGCTGGCCGCGCCTTCGGGCGAGCCCGCATCGATCAAGACGGTTGCCCATCAATACGAGTTGATCGATACCCCGGAGAGCTTCGAACACTTCGTGCGGGAATTGAAGAAGCAGAAGCAGTTTGCGGTGGATACTGAGACGACGTCGGTCGACGCCATGCGGGCTGAGCTGGTTGGCTTGTCGTTCTGCTGGCAGCCGCGCCGAGCCTACTACTTACCCGTCAAGGCCCCGCTGGGTACGAGTCATCTCGATATCATACAGGTTCGCGGCGCGCTCGGGCCGATCCTGGCCGATGAGAGCGTTAAAAAGATCGGCCAGAACATCAAGTACGACATGCTCGTGCTGCGCAACGCCCAGATGCCGCTGGGCGGTACTCACTTCGATACGATGGTGGCGTCGTACTGCCTCGATCCGGGCCGCAGCAGCCATGCGATGGACAACATGGCGCGCGATTTCCTGGATTACGAATGCGTGCCCATCGTCGCGCTGATCGGCAAAGGCAAGAACCAGCTTACATTCGACATGGTGGATACCGCCGTGGCGTGCGAGTATGCCGCCGAGGACGCGGACGTTACGTTCCGGCTGTACGAGTACTTTGCCGAGCGGCTCGGCCGGCAAGAGCGGCTCGACAAGCTCTTTCGTGAGGTCGAGATGCCTCTGGTGCCGGTTCTGGCCCAGATGGAGTACGACGGCATCAAAGTCGATGCCGATTTGCTGCGAAAGATGTCGGGGGAGTTGAGCGAATCGTTGGAAAGCCTCAAGGAGCAGATCTATGAGCAGGCAGAGGCCGTCTTCAATATCGATTCGCCCAAGCAGCTTGCCGAGGTGCTGTTCGACAAGCTCAGGCTCCAGTCGTTACGGGTGGGCAAGGCCGGACGCAGCACCGATGCCGACGTGCTGGAGCACCTGGCCGACCAGCATCCGATTGCATCGCTGGTCCTCGAATATCGCACGCTGAGCAAGCTCAAGAACACGTACACCGACAAGCTCGGCGCCATCCTCAACCCGCGCACCGGCCGCGTGCACGCGTCGTTCAACCAAACGGTGACGGCGACGGGCCGGCTCTCGTCGAGCGATCCGAACCTGCAGAACATTCCCATCCGCACGGAGCTGGGCCGCAAGATTCGGGCCGCGTTCGTCCCGGAAAAGGCGACCGATTGCATCCTGAGCGCGGACTACAGTCAGATCGAGCTGCGGCTGCTGGCCCATTTCTCGCGTGATGAGGCCTTGCGGGCCGCGTTTGCTGCCGACCA
>CAZGRF010000424.1:0-3649 GCA_964527825.1 uncultured Pirellulales bacterium | reverse complement strand
TCTATCTGAATAATATGAGATTCGTCCTTGATTTGCTCTATCTGTTCGCGGGACTGTTGTACAGCCCAGTTGCCATCTACCGCATGGTGCGGCACAGGCGCTACCGGCACGGTTGGAGTCAGCGGCTCGGGCGAATCCATCGCCGGTCCCCGCAGAAGCCGTGCATCTGGCTCCACGCCGTCAGCGTAGGCGAGGTCAATGCCGCCAAAACACTTCTGGCGGAGCTTGGGAATCGCTTTGCCGAGTTCGAGATCGTCGTCAGCACCACAACCGACACGGGATTTGCCCGTGCCGAGGCGCTCTTCGGGTCCAAGTGGACCGTCTGCTATTTCCCGTTCGATTTCTCCGGGACCATGGTCACGGCATTTCGGCGCATCAACCCGACGCTCTGCCTGCTGATGGAGCTTGAGGTCTGGCCCAATTTCGTGCGCATCGCACGTCAACGAGGCGTCCCGGTCGTAGTCGTCAACGGCCGCATCAGCGACAGGAGTCTCGCCCGATACCGCTGGATCAAACCGGCGACACAGACTTTCTTTCGCAAGATCGACCTCGTGCTGGCGCAGACCGCCGAATACGCCGGCCGCTTTCGCGAGTTGGGATGCGCCGCAGACCGTGTCATAGTGACGAGTTCGCTCAAGTACGACACGGCCCCCCTCGCCGACCGCGTGGAGGGCGCCGATGCGCTGGCCCGCCAGTTGCGCCTGGCAGAAACGCCGTTGTGGATCGCAGGAGGAACAGGCAACAACGAGGAGAAGATCGTCCTTGAGGTCTACCGGTCATTGATCCGGGACGAAAGACTGAATCGCGTTCGCCTGGCGATCGTGCCCCGCAAGCCGGAGCGATTCAGCGAGGTCGCTCAACTCATCGAGCAGATGGGTTTCCCCTTGCTCCGTTACCGTCAGGTCAAGGACGGCTCGCATCGCACCGATGCGAACGTCAGTGCGGTGATTCTGGGTGACACGATGGGCGACCTGCGAAAGTTCTACTCGCTGGCCAGCATCGTCTTCGTCGGCCGCTCGCTCGTGCCGATGGGCGGCTCGGACATGATGGAAGCCGCAGCGCTGGCAAAATGTACAATTTTCGGACCTCATACATTCAATTTCCGGCAAACCGTGGACGCCCTTCTGGCCGGCCAAGGCGCTATCGAGGTGAAGGACGCAGACGAACTGCTCGTCGTCACGAAAAAATGCTTTCTCGATCCGGATTACGCTAAGGCCGTCGCGCAGCGAGGCCGGCAGGTCATCAAGGACAATCAGGGTGCAACCGCCAAGACCATGGAGCACATCGTGGCGATCTTGCGATCTGCCCAAACAGCGACCTTACCCCACACCCAGACCGCCGTGCGCACCCGGTGAGACGCGCGGCTGCCTTTGTCATTTCAGGCGCTTCGCCACCGCCTCGATAAAGGCCGGCGCGGTACCGCAACAGCCACCGATGACGCGTACGCCGCCGGCACGTATCCGTTCCGCCGCCGTCGCGAACTCGTCCGGTGCCACCTTGTAGACCGCCTCTCCGTCGGCCAGCTCGGGCTTACCCGCGTTGGGTTCGGCGAAGACAATGACATCCTGGCCCGTGGCCCGCGCGGCGGCCATGTACTGCTGCGCCAGAGCTACGTATTCTTCCAGCGTGGCCGTGCCGCAGTTGAAGCCGACGGCGTCGGCGCCCAGGGCCACCATCTTCGCCACGGCCGATGTCACGTCCACGCCCATCATCGTCCGGTAGCCATTGGCCACCTTGTCGAAGGACATCGACGCCAGAACCGGCAGGCCGCTGCGGACGGACTTGACGGCCTCTATTGCCGCCGCCAGCTCGTCCAAGGCGGTCATCGTCTCCACAATGAATCCATCCACCCCGCCGGCCAGAAGTCCGCGCGCCTGTGCCGCGAACGCCTCGCGCAGCTCATCCGCCTTGAGGCTCCCCAAGGGTTCGAGGAAGTCTCCGGTGGGCCCGATGTCCCCGAGAACGTACTTGTCGTCACCGGCAGCTTGTCGGGCGAGCTCGGCCCCGGCCTGGGCAATCTGCCGGGCCTTGTCGGCATGACCGTGCCGGGCCAGCGCGTAGCGATTGGCGCCGAAGGTGTTCGTGATGACGGCGTCGCTGCCGGCCTGCAAATATGCGCGATGGATTTCCGCCACGATCTCCGGTGATTCGAGATTCAGCGCGTCACTGCACGTGCCAAGCGCCACCCCGCGTGCGAAAAGCTGCGTGCCCATCGCACCGTCGAGCAAGAAAACCTCCTGCTGCCGCAGTCTGCTTTTCAAATCCGGTCGACTCATTTCAAGCATCCGGCTCCCTATCTCTCGGTCATCCATTGCCCTTCTTCATATCGATAGACGTGCTCGAAGCGCTCCATGTCCCTTGGATTGCGCGTCAAATAGCGCACCTTTGCAGCGTCGCTCAACCCCTTTTCCTCCCAAGAACTGAACCTGACGTCGATCGAATCCTCATGCTCCGCGTCCGACATCGTCATAACACGGATTCGTTTGGGCACCTCGAAACCGCTCTCCCGCAAAGACACATAGTCTTCCAACTCCATCACCGCGATGATCGGGCCGTCAGGATCGAAGTACTCGATCTTATGCACGAGATAATCGCACGCATACACGTATACCTTCTCTCGCACACCGCCCGCGTCGCTGCGCAGTGTCAGAATGTCATAAGGCCCTTCGTTCCGCAGCGACCACAGGCCGGAATCGGCCCCGGCATCAGGCCGCACGATGATGCCGAACGCTTCCAGCACGAGCCGGGGATTGATGATCAACCCTTCAACGTTGCCAGCTTGGTCCCACCGGCCCCAGTAGTAGGCGCTGATCTCCTTCGGACGCATCGCCAGCCAGAACTCCTCGGCGTTGGAGCCCACGATCACCGCCTTCTGCTCCACCCCGATGCTGCCTTGTATGTAGAGACCCGAGGGCGGATCGAAATAGAGGTCGAGCGCGACCTTGTGCCGACTCTGTTTGTCTCTGTCCGGATCGTAGTAGTCCAAGCGACACTGGGCCCCCCTGGACCGCAACGGCACCGCCCGCTCGGCTCGCGTGCCCAGGGCCTTCAGGGCTTCGTCCACGTTCGCCTTGCCCGGGCAGATCACCAGTTGTCTTGAGCCCGGCGTGCAGCCGGCGGCCAGCATCGCGCACAAGACGCCCGGCACCCACGATAAGCGTAGTGTCCGTCTCAACGTCACCTCCTACAAATCCGTCTGCAGGATCTGCCCCATCTGCGCGGTGAGCAGCTCGATCTGCTCGTCGTCCAGGTGCGGGTTGACGACCTCAACGACGTCCTTCTCGCCCACCACCCGCAGGCACCATATCTCCCTGCCGTCGTCCGTCCGCGTCGCGTCGTACTTGAGCCGGCGTTTGCGCATCAGCACCAGCGCCAGCACGAACCGGAAGTTGACCTTCTCCGCGTCTGTCTCTGTCGCCAGCCGCTCGAAGAAGGCCATCAGCATCTCGTCGCTGACGAAGACCTGCTTCTTCTCGTCCGGATTGGCCAGCCGGCTCTTCCAGTAACAAAACACCGGCGGCTTGGCGCTCTCCCAGTACTCCGGACTGAAATCCCGCCGTTCGAGCCCTTCTTCCCCCTCGACGAGGGCCCCGAAGTACTCCTCGCCCGGCTCGATCTTCCGCCCCGTGCCGCAGCACTCGCCCAACGG
>CAZGRF010000423.1:0-3659 GCA_964527825.1 uncultured Pirellulales bacterium | reverse complement strand
AATCACGTTCGAAGGGCAACGGCAAATCGTTGGCAACCCAAGAAGGCAGCCGATACCGAAACTCGTTTGTGTCTTCGTCTGCCTCAGGAGTTATGGGGAAGATGTTTTCTATCTCATGTGGTGGAAAAGTCTGAGAAACCTCGTCATAAAGCGTCACACACAATATCTGGCGAAGCACTCAGGTGTCCGTCCAAAGAAATTCGATTCAATGCACACTGCTCTGAAGCCCCAAAACCTCAACCGGTACGAAGGAAACTGGAAACTGATAGAACGCTTGCTGAAGGTGCCGAAGTAATAACTGCTGTTTTGTACATTACTACCTACCCGTGGCAGATCGTCTCGTTGCCTCCTTGATCCATGAGTCTGCCAGGTGGCGCGATGCTTACGCTGTCTGCTGGACAGCAGAGCGAATGCACGGGGGGACAGCAATCCGTATTCCAGACAATCTGACCGTAGATTCCAAGGGACTGCGGATGGAGATGTGGAGGTAAGAGGCGATGACGTCCGTTATGAGATTAGCATTTTTCCTTTTCACTCTTCAGTTGAGCTTCGCGATCTGTTGCCACGCCCAATGGGCGGGACCCGAGAACCGTGACGCGCTCCTGGCGCGAACAAAAGCCTCTCCCTCTTCTGCGGCAGAGCTTCTCGCTAAGCGCCTTCTCGGTCCGAAGGCCATGCACCGGATCGAAAGCCATTTCCCCCTCCCGCTGAGATCCACAAACGCGATTTCAATGCGCACGTATGGTGCCGCCGACACGGCGCACCTTGAATGGACTGCTCGCTATGCCTCGGGATTGGCTCCAACCACAGACATCGCCACCGCTGTTGCTCTGGATGCGTCGGGAAATGTCTATGTCACCGGGTATAGCACGCACCTCCCGTACGGCTCGGATATGGTGACGATCAAGTACAAGAGCTCCGGCGTGCAAGAGTGGCTGCAGCGATACGCGGGAAACCCCGACGGCGACAATGGCGGCGTCGCCGTTGCCGTCGATGCATCAGGCAATCTTTATGCGGCGGGCTACGTTGTCGGAATCGACGGATCAGCCGACTGGACGCTCATCAAGTATTCTCCATCAGGAGCGCTGCGATGGAAAACGCAGTATGCCGGGCCTGCAGGTTCGAACGATGTGCCGGTGGCGATGAAGATGGATCCGCGGGGAGATCTCGTCGTTACTGGATACGGAGACGCCGAGTATGTGACGATCAAATACGACTCCTCCGGCGTGCAGCGATGGATTCAACGATACAAGAGCTCAGACAACGCCAATGGACGCCCGACCGCGCTGGCGATCGACAGCGACGGCAACATCTACGTGACCGGTTCAAGCGGGATGGGCACTCAGATGGACTACGCTACCGTGAAGTACGACGCTCAAGGAAATCAAAAATGGATCGCCCTCTACGATGGCCCGGCGCATGAATGGGATTCTGCCAACGGCGTTGCGGTCGACGACTCCGGAAACGTGTACGTTACCGGGCGGATTCGTCCTGTGCTGTACCAAACCTTTCAGATCGCAACGGTCAAATACGATGCGAACGGGCTTCAGCGATGGGTTTCGATCTACAGCGCAGCGTCGCACGGAGATACCGGAAATGATGTCGCTGTGGATCATGCCGGAAACGTCTACGTCGTGGGAGAGAGCGACTCGCTGCATTTTCCCGATGGCGTTTTGTTGAAGTACGGCCCGGAGGGGAACTTAGTCTGGAAGGACCGGTATGACAGCCGGGAGTACGATGAGTTCAACAAGGTCGTGGTTGATCGCCAGGGAAGCGTCTACGTGATCGGCTGGAGCCAGTTGTCTACGACCGATCTTTATCAAGTGTTCAAGTACGATGCGGATGGCACTCGCATGTGGGTCGCTCGTTACAATACGAATGACGGGGATGCGTACGCGACTGCGATCGAGGTCGATTCTGCCGGAAGCGCGTTCGTCACGGGTGGGAGCGGATACGATTCGGGCGCCATGGAAGGCTACGATTATTCGACGGTCAAATACAGCCCAGCCGAAGAAACGCAGTGGGCCGCCCGCTATGCCGGGACGAAGACGTCATATGATATTCCTTCCAGGATTGCGGCCGATGAGGCAAACGTCTATGTAGCCGGCGAGAGCAGGACCGTCGAGGGACAGGCCTTGTGCGCGATCAAGTATTCCGCACAAGGGAGCCCACAATGGGCAGCGCAGTACATCGGGCCTGTCGGCTACAATTGGCCGGTGATGATGAAAGTCGACAACGCTGGGAACGTCTATGTCGTTGGGGCCAGTTACGGGATCAATTCCAACTATGGTTATGTGACGATCAAGTATGATTCCCAAGGGAACGAACGATGGGCCGCTCGATACGAGGCAGCAGATTTCGGTGACAATTACCCCGCTGCTCTCGAAGTCGACCAAAACGGCAATGTCATCGTTACGGGAAGCGCCTATGCGGATACCAACAGCAATATTGCGACCGTGAAATATAGCCCTGAAGGGGCTCAGCTTTGGGTGGCTCAGTATCCCATTGGGCCATCGTCCAACGATACACCGCGCGCGATGGCTCTCGACTCTCAAGGAAATATCTACCTGACGGGAGGACGCAGTGCAGAATCCCTGACGATCAAGTATAGCAGTGATGGGACTCAGCAGTGGGCTGCCCGATACAAGACCGCGGCCAATGTGGTCTGCTGGGGGAGCGCTCTTGCCATCGACGGACTGGGAAACGTGTATGTAACGGGTTTCTCCGACCCCTCCATGCGTCTTGCGGACTGTTTCACACTGAAGTATAACGCGCTCGGCAAACTCGTCTGGTCTGCTTTGTACAACGGTCCATCGGACGGCAACGATTACGGCGTGTCGATAGCTCTCGACGCGAGGAAGAACGTCTATGTAGGTGGAAACAGCACAGGCGAAAGTGGCAATGATCTCGTAGCGATCAAATACGGTCCAGATGGTGCACAGCAGTGGGTAGCGCGCTATGACGCCGCGGATGGGACTTCGAATTGGATGGAGGATGTCGTCGTGGACGGCAGCGGAAATCTGTTGGTGACAGGGACCAGCAATACTGCACAGCTCCTCACGGTGGTGTATGATCCTGACGGAGCTGAGAAACGAGTGGTGCGCTACGGCCCTGGTGGCTGCCACACTGTTGATCGGTGGGGGAACGTGTATCTTGCGGAAAGAGTCTGGGGCGCAGGGTGGTCGACAATCGTACTCGCGAAGTACACAGACACTCCGTTCCCGTCCTCTGACCAGCTTCCGACGCCTCCAGTCGACCACTGGCTCGCTCAGAATTACCCGAATCCCTTCAACGGCTCGACCGTTATCTCGTTTGCACTCACGAAAACCCAAAAGGTGACTGTGAGAGTATATGACTTGCTCGGACGATCGGTTGTGACATTGATCGATGAGGAGCTTGATCCGGGCGACCACTTCGTGGAATGGAAAGCGGAAGGAGTGTCGAGCGGGGTCTATTTCTATCGGTTGCAGGCAGAAGAATTCGCTGCGACCAAGAGGATGTTGGTTATCAGGTGAGCGCAGGCTCTGCAACAAGGCTTAGGGGGTAACTCCGTGGTTGGTCCTGCCCCAAGCGCTTGCGGCTGCGAATGGAGATGAGGCTAACGGAACCCCCTGCCCGTTTCGCCTCAGGCGCGACGAGGTCTCGTTCCGACAGAGTCG
>CAZGRF010000422.1:0-3665 GCA_964527825.1 uncultured Pirellulales bacterium | reverse complement strand
TGCGACACTGAGCCGGTGACGGAATATGAGAAACGGAGGACGGGCCTGTTGTCGGTCGTCCGTCCTCCGTTTTCCGATCTGGGTATGCCCTGGTGTCGGATTTGGCGAACAACGGTCTGTCGCAGATCCGCTACGGATTGAATCGCACGGTGACGAATTGCGAGTACTCGCCGCGTCTGACCAATAACAGTACCTTGCCGTCCTTGGCAGCGGCCATGGCTTGCTCGAACTCGTCGACAGAGCCAACGGACCGCATGTTGACGCTCTGGATCAAGTCACCGGGTTGGATGCCGGCTTCGGAGGCTGCGCTGCCCGCTGCTACGCCCGTGACGATTACGCCCTCGCCGAGCGGATAGCCGAACTGCTGCGCCATGTCTTTGTTGAGGTTCTGAACCTGAATGCCCAGGGCCTCTTGCGACGGCTGGTTCTGCCTGGAGCGACCGCCCTGGGCAACCTCTGTCGGACGCTCTCCGAGCGTCACCGTGATGTCACGAGTCCGCCCGTCTCGCATGACGAGGAATTTGACCGGCGTGTCGGGTTTGTACATGGCAATGTCGTTTCGGAACGTGTCATAGGATTCGATCTTCTTGCCGTCGATTTCCAGAAGAACGTCGCCGCTTTGGAGACTCGCTTTGTCAGCAGGCGAGCCTTTCTCGACGCTGGCCACGATCACGCCTTGGCTGCTCTTGAGCTTGAGAAGCTGTACCATGTCCGGGGTGATATCTTGGCCGTAAATGCCCAGATAGCCGCGCGTGACCTTGCCTTGCTTCTTCAACTGCTCCGCAATCGTGCGCGCCATGTTGATGGGAATGGCGAACCCGATCCCCATGTAGCCACCACTCTCGCTGAGGATGGCCGTGTTGATCCCAATGGCTTCGCCGTCCAGATTGACCAGCGGGCCTCCCGAGTTGCCGGGATTGATGGCGGCGTCCGTCTGGATAAAATCCTCATACGCGGCGATGTGAACGTTGCTTCGTCCGACGGCACTGATGACGCCTACCGTCACGGTCTCGCTCAAGCCGAACGGATTGCCGATAGCAATGACCCAGTCGCCGATCTCAAGCTGTTCCGAGTTGCCCATCGGCAGAACCGGGAAGTCATCTCCTTCAATCTTGATGAGAGCCACCTCCGTGTCCGGGTCCGTCCCGATGACCTTGGCGTTCTCGATCTTGCGGCCGTCTTGGAGCTCCACCGTAATCTTGTCGACATCGCCGACGACGTGGTTGTTGGTCAGGATGTATCCATCCTTGCTGATGATAAACCCGGACCCTTGTCCTTGCTGCATGTACTTGCGCGGCGCCTGTTGGGGCATCCGCCCCCCAAAGAAACGCCTGAGCATGTCGTCGTTGAAGAGTCCAAAGGGGTCATTCAATCCGCCCGGGGCGCCGCTCACCTCGACCGTCTTCTCCACCTTGATCGACACCACCGCCGGCATCGCTTCCTTGGCGGCGGCCGAGAAAGCACTGGAGAGCTCCTTGGCGGCTTTCGCACTCGATTGCGCCCAACCGGGCGTCGCTAGAGCCAGCGCGATACACAGTGACATGGCGGCCAAGACGGTGGTCCTGCGTGTCCCCCGTGTTCTTCTTGCATGTGATTTCATGGTACTTGTCCTTTCGCAAAAACGACGTTGACTGAATGAGAATCTGTCTTCATTTCTCGCACCGCCTGAGTGGGGCGCTCAATCACTCAAGCGCGGGACGACCTCAGCGTTGTTGGTTCCCTTGATGCCACAGACGATCTCCACATCGATCCACATCTTCATGATCTTCGATTCGCTGACGCGAAAACCTGCATCCTCGACGGCTTGGCGCACGAGAATCGGACGACAGTCGAGGTAGTTTGGAAAATGGCGGTGCGTCCACTCAAAGATCTCCGTCATTACTCCTTCCCGGTGGACCCGGGACATCCCGACCACGACGATGCGTCCTCCGGTTTTGAGAATGCGCCTGCATTCGGCGAGCACGAGCGGTATCTCGGGCGTGTCAAACAGTTCCAGCGTGAAACTCATGAAGACCGCGTCCAGGGTCTGTGAGGGGTACGGCAAATGCAGAGCGTCGCCGCACGAAAGCTCGATCCGGTCGTCGAGACCCTCCTGGCGGGCTCGTTCCCTCGATATCTCGGTCATCCTCTCCGATAGGTCGATACCGAATACCTTTCCGGAGGGACCGATGGACCGCGCCAGTTCAATCAGGCTGTGACCCGTGCCAAAGCCAATCTCCAGTACCTTCTCCCCCGGCCGGACATCAAGCATGTCCAGTCCCGCCCTGCGCACCGGTTCTTCGGAGCGTTCTGCCAGAAGATCGTAGACCTTGGCGATCTTGTCGTAGAAAGCCTTGGTTTCCTGCTTGGATTGAAGAACTCGAAGGACTCCATCTTGGTGATACGTGCGACACTCGTCCGTCCGCGCTGCCGCACGCTTTTTCGCCCTCGCATCGGTGTCTGTGACCGCCGGGTGGCCGACGGATGTCTTAGAATCAATCCCTCTCATCGTGTCAGTCATGTCAGACGCAGGCCTTTCTGTCTCCACCATTATGAAGCAGGCCGGATGCTCCCGGGCAGCCCCGAACATCCAATCACCTGATCCCCATACGTCGTTCCGGGGCGAAGGGTTCTCATCGTCCGGCGTGTCGGAGGATTTCGCGCGAGGGACACACTAGGCAGACGAGGTTTCGCCGGGTCACGTCTTCGGATATCCTCAGAGCGACCCAAGCTGGAGACGCGCGCACCAACACCTTGCGGCCGAGGCGGGCTGCTCGCACACGTCGTCGGTGGGTATCAGGTTTCTATCGGGTCAGCTCGCTTTGACTGCCTTGCTTGATTCCCACAGGCCGTGGATGTTGCAGTAGGCCAGCGCGTGCAGGACGCCGGATTTGGCGATCTTGAGGTTGGCCACTGCCTCGTGATGGGTATAGACGGGGCCTTGGTTGGGTCCCTCCGCTGACTCGCCGTGGGCATTGAACTCGATGTGGGCCACCTCGTGCGCGAACTTGCCGCCCTCGTCGTGGTAGTACAGCGTGATCCACCGAATGTGGTGCTCGGTCGTGTTCGGATGGGCGACTTCTTTGCCCAAAGTCACCTTCACCTGGAATATCTCATTGGCCTTGACCGAATCCGGGCATTCGATCACCGGGACGTGCTTCTCTTTCTTCCAATCCGCCTTCTGGATGTGCTCACTCAGATTCCCCATAGTCCTGACTCCTTGTCAATTCTTGTCCTTGCTCCTGGGATGGTATCTCCCGAGGCGACTAATGTCGCGACTCGATGATGACAGCCGAGGTCGGGCGTTCATCCGCCACCCGTCTCACGCCACAGATGGGACGGTACGTGCACCTGCAGGCCGAACGCTCACCATATACTACTGCCTTACGTTCGGTCAACCAGCACGTGTTCACTCGACCTCTGAGAATCGGGTTTGTTTTGCGGACCGACATTCGCTTTCAGGCCAGAAACGCAGAGAATTGGCTTCGTTTGCGGAATTGCCCGCGCAGGTTGCCGCGCCACGATATGAGTCTGTCGTGGACGGACAACGAGAGCCTGCGTCTCGTGTGGCGCAGGCCCTGATTTCGTCTCACGCGTTTCACGCCGTGATATCGGCCGCCATCTGTAGCAGACCGACGGAGCAAGCCCACGGCTATTGTTGCAGGCATAGCCTCCGGACTTCCTCG
>CAZGRF010000421.1:0-3670 GCA_964527825.1 uncultured Pirellulales bacterium | reverse complement strand
ATTACCGGGTGGTCGCTGTCGATGGTCGGGGCGAACTTCATGTCGGCAGCGTGTCAGGCCACGGCGGGAACGTACTCAACAGCATGACCTGTCGATTTGATCTGCCGCTTAACGACATCAACGCCTTCCAGTTCCAGACACGTCTGTATCAGTGGGTACAGTTCAAGAATGTCTCCTTGCGACGGGGACCGAACGCGGGTATCCAAGTCCAGACCGAAGTGATCCGGGGCCAGCGCGACGGGGGCGCCGGCGGAGGCGCCCCTGTCGAGCCCGCCGTTCTTGATGCCGCCGCCGCAACGTCCGACCAGGCCGGTCCGCGTGCTTCGCAGCGGACGGACCGCTATGTGCCACCGGATCCGCTCCAACGCCTCGTGGATAAAGCTGCTCCCGGTGCCACCATTACGGTCCCGAAAGGCACCTACGTCACACCTGTCGAAATCACGAAACCGCTCGTGCTACGTGGCGAGTCCGCGCAAGACTGCATCGTCGAGGTAACAGCCGACAGCCCGGCCATCGCAATCGACACCAAGGGGCAAGGCAATGTCACCGTCGAGAACTTGACGGTCAAGTGGCAACGGGCAACCAGCGACCGATCCCCACGGCCGTTTGCACTGTGCATCAAGGACAGCAATGTGCTGATTCGCAACTGTCAGTTTGAACCCCTGGGCAACAATCAGCGTTGCCCCGTGGCGGTTCGCGTCGACGGATTCTCCGAGGCTTCGGTGAACGACTGCCAGTTCCGCGGGTTCGACTACACGGTCTGCTACGGGCCGGGCAGCGAGGGCATTGTACAAGACTGCATCCTCATCGATCCCGGCCATCAGGGCGTGACCGGCTACGAGAACAGCACCTTGCGCGTGGAGCGCACGATCGTGATTGGCTCCGGCTACCACGGCCTGCGCTGCACGGGCGGCACCCTCCATGCCCGCGACAACATTCTCGCCGACAACCGGATCTCCGGGGTCTACCTCGGCAACAAAGACGGGCGCGGGACCGTGATCAACAACTTGATGCTTCGCAACGCCACGGCGGTCGCGGGATACTACCAAGCCGAATTCAGCGTGGAGAACAACGTCGTGGCCGACTCGACCGCGGCCGGCGTTGGGATGTGGAGCACGTGCCGGCTGAGCGTCCGCCGCAACGTCTTTCGGGACAACGCCGCCGCCCTGGTTGTCTATCCGAAAGACGGGCAGGACAACAACATGATTGACCGCAACACGTTCTGGCAGAATGCCGCCGATGCCAAGGACTGCACCCTCAGCGCCCATTCGGTCCTGGCCGATCCACAGTTCGCGGACCCCAACCACGGTGACTTCTCCGCGGCCGGTCCCGTGCGCGAGCAAAGCCACGGCCTGACTGACCCGCGAGCGATTCGAGACCTTTGGCCACGATACGAACAGGCGCGGCGCCAACGGTCGGCTGGCACAGCGATGCGACGGGACGTTGTACCGCCAAGGTCTCAGGGGCCGGCAGCAGCGCTGCCGCCGACGCAGGCAGCGGCCCGGTCGGAGTCGACCCAACCCGTCATCAGTCCCGGCCCGATCCAACAGAAGATCAATGCCGCCGCCGCCGGTGACACGATCACGCTCCCGGCGGGCGTGTTCGAAGAGCGATTGGTCATCGATAAGCCGCTGACTCTGGAGGGGGCCGGTTGGGAAAAGACTACGATCATGACGCGCGTCGATGGGCCCGCCTTGGCCGAGCAGATACAGCAGGCCATTCGAGAACGTATCGCAGGCACGACGAACGAGAGCGAGATAAGCGCCATTGCCGAGCAGGTCCGCGACTCGCACACTCGACCTGTCGTACTCGTAACCGGCGCCCGCGCCGTGACGATCCGAGGACTTAAGCTCTCGTGTTCCGGTCGGCGCCTGGAAGGACGCACGTTGCCGATTCCTGTTCTGCGTTTTAGCGAGGCCACCGCGCATCTGACCGACTGCGCCATCCTCGGCTCGGTGGGCAACGGCATTGAAGTTGCCGGCGGGTGCAATATCGAGATCGACCACTCGCTGGTTGCGGCGGCCTGGGGTACTGGCATCGTCGTTGCCGAGCAGACCGGCCGTCTATCACGCGTGCAGATCCACGACTGCGATGTCCGCAACTGCTACTATGCGGGCATTCGCATCGGTCCTGGCCATGACACCTCGATGATCGAACGCTGTCGCATTTCCGGTGCCGCTTGGCACGGCATCCGCTACGACGACGCCTCACCTACGATTGAGGACAATCTGATCTTCGGCAACGCACGCTCGGGGATTTACGCCTCCGGTCAGACGAAGGCGGTCGTGGCGCGCAATCTCTTCTACGCCAACGAGATGTGCGGCCTGTCCTGCTGGTTCAACAACAAGGACCTCGTTTGGATGAACACGTTCGCCGAGAACGAACGCTCGGGGCTCGAAATCCTCGGTGCCTCCCAGCCGACCGTGCTCAAGAACATCTTCTACGCCAATCCGACTGGCATTTCCGGAGGCTACATCAATGATGATTCCCCGTTGGCCAAGTCCGGCGCCCCCGTCCTGCCGCGAGGCTGCCTGTTCTGGGCCAACGAATGCAATATGCAGTGGCGAACCGATCCGAACACGACCGAGACGATGACGCTGGAGGACGACATCGGCACGAGGCGTGTCGATCCGGAGTTTGTCTCGCCGGCGGCGAGAGATTTCTCATTGCCCGCCGACTCACCCGTCCGGCGGAGTGAGATCGGTGTGCTGGACCCGATCCCGTTTGCCAGTCCCTGGGCGCTTCAACCCGAAGAGCTTGCCATTATTCCCGAAGGCGATACGCGCCATTACCGACAATGGAAGACCCCGTAACGTGTCTCGATTCAGCGACAGAAAGGAGCCCCGGCGCCTGAGAAGAAAGCGCGCGCTTCGCCACGGGCTGGCCATAACGACCGTGCTTCTGGCGCTCGGGGAGGCATCCTGTACCACATGAGAGCGGCAGCGAGGAATTCGCAGAGAGCGTTTGTGTCATGGGCTCGGCAGGCGGCCATTCCTATGCCGGCTTCACCCGAAGAGCCGATGAGTGACGAGGCGCGCCTCGCGCTGGGGCGGATGCTGGAAGGCAAGCGGTTCGTGTTCCTGGGCGAGCCGGACCACTTCATCATCGAGAAGTTACCCTATCGGTTGACGGTCATTCAGTACCTGTTGGAACGGGGCTGGCGAGACGTGGGCCTGGAGGTCGGACGGTCCCTGGGATGGCGCATCGACCGGTACATTGAGACGGGAGACACGGCGTATCTGACGTTCCCTCAAGTTGGGGACGGCTTCGATTACCACAAGGCGTTCGGCCGCGTCGTGAATTTCATCGAGCAACGCGAGTCGCTGTTCTTCGAGCAGCTTCGCCGGATGAACGAATCCCAGCCTGACGGGAGGCCGCGGCTGCGTTTCTTTGGTTTTGACATCGATCTGGCCGGGCCGCTGGCGACGGCCGAGCCCATCCAGGCGCTTCTCCTGCAGCACAGTGGTGACGACTGCATCCGACAGCTTCTGGAGGCGCTTGGTCAACTCGGGCCGTTGGATACGAGTGAGCGGTTGGTGCGCATCGAGGCCACACAGAGGGATCTGGCTGAACGCCGCGACATCTTTCTCGAATCTCTGGGAGAGCGTGACCTTCGGCAACTGGAGTCTTGGCTGCGCACCCTGCGTGCCGACGTGGCGGCCGCCGACCG
>CAZGRF010000420.1:0-3686 GCA_964527825.1 uncultured Pirellulales bacterium | reverse complement strand
AGGATGCTCAGGATGGCCCAGGAGTCCCATCGACGCCGCCATATCGTCATGACCAATGAAGATGCCGTCGTAACCATCCACCTTGAGAATCTCATCGATGTGTTTCACCGACTCACGATGCTCACACTGGATGACGAGCAGAATCTCCCCGTCCATTCTGTTGAGGTATTCGGCCCTCTTCTCTATCGTGTAGCCGTGCGCTCTCGCCAGGCCGACACCACGAACCCCGCGCGGAGGGAAGTGTGTGGCGCGAACCGCGTGTTCGGCTTCCTCCGCCGAGTTGACCATCGGCACCATAATCCCATCGGCGCCCATATCCAGCACGCGCTTTACCATTACATGGTCGTTGGTCGCGACCCGCACGATTGGCGTAGCGCACGTCCCTGCCATCGCCTGCATCAGCGTCTGCGTGGACTCCAGCCCGATGGCGGCATGCTCACAGTCTATACCAAGCCAATCGAAACCGATGTTCCCCATCAGCTCTGCGATGGTCGGGCTCGCGATGGTGATCCAGCTTCCGATACTGCAACCACCCTCGCTCAGCTTCTTCTTGACGGGATTCTTCACGTTGTCACTCCACCTCCGTAAGATTGATCCCCGGCCGGCTTGTCTTCGGTCAGTCCGCCGGCGTCTATCCATTCCTTGATATATGCAATGGAATCTCTCATCGAATACCGTGGCTCGAAAGCAATGAGCTTCCTTGCCTTCTCCATACTGAACTCTATTTCACCACCCTGCGCCATGCTCCACGGGAAGCCGTATACCACTTCTATGCCCGGAACAAGCTCCTGCACCCACTGGGCGATTTCATAACCGCGCACCGCACGAGGCCCGCAGCAGTTGAAGACTTCGCCAACCGCGTTGTCATTCTCGGATACCGCAATCAGCATCCGCGCCACGTCGCGTACGTCTACGTAGTGGCACAGCTCCTCGGCTTTGAAGTGAGGAATCTCTATTCTCCTGCCCTCGGCCATCTGCTCGGCAAAAACCCTCCATCCTCTGCCGCCGCCTTTCGCGTGCGCCCCGACGACGGCGGTCAACCTGAGCGCCACGGTCGGAACCTTGTATTGCCACCAGTAGGTCACGCACAGAAGCTCCTGCATCCTCTTCGACGTTGAGTACATGTCTTTTGGCCGGCAGTGATGAGTCTCGTCCACCGGCATGGAGTCCGGCGGGTTGAACTTCGTCGCCGGATACCATTCATATGCCGATATGCTGCTGACTTGAGCGAAGCGCTTGACCTGCATCCGCCGCGCCTGCTCCAGCAAATTGAGCGTGCCCCAGACGTTCACATTCATCATCTGATATGGGTCGCCGGTGTCGCCGGGCAGGGAGGCTACGTGCATGATTACATCGAAGCTCCCGCCGCCGAGTGCCCGCTCCAGCCCGGGTCTGTCGGTGAAGTCAACATTGATCCACGGCACAGACCAGGCAGGCTTCGCCAGGTCAAGGGCGGTGACCTCCACGCCAAGCTCAAGAAGCTGCTTGACGACTTCTGTTCCCACATAGCCGGCCGCGCCGGTTACAAGCGCGCTGTTCAATGTCAACGACTCCCGTTTGCGTATTCCAACCTGACGAACAGCGGGTAGTCCCTAATAACGAGACCGGGCACGATGACCCGGCCGCCCGACACGCTGAAACTCACGTCCTGCTCTCTTCCGTTCAGCAGATCGATCCCGACGACCCCGGAAGGCGCTTCCGCCGATATGGAAACACTGGTCGTGACCCCAGCGTAGTCGTCGAAGCGATTCTTCCGGGACTTCTCCTTGATCCACATTGCGACCAGTTTCGCGTTGCCGGGCAGGGCGAAGCCGTAGGTCTCCAGCTTGTCTATGCGCGCTTCGGGCTCGGCGACTCTTGTCTCACGTGTGGCGCCGTCCAGCAGCGTGCACAGTGTTCTGAGAATGTAGTAGGAATATGCAGGCTTGAGTTCGGGCTGCGCAGGATTCCAGAAGGGCTGCCAGGCCGGACGCAGCAGAGAAATGGTCTCGTTCCAGAACATCGGTATGCCCAGTGACGTATGAAGAACCGCCGAACGAGCGAGGTACTTGGCTGCGATCAACTGCGACGTGCGGTGGGCGTGAATGGCGTACGCTCCCGATTCGTTCGCCATCAGGGTGCCATGAAAGCCCAGTTTCGCAGCCTCGGTCTTTAAGTATCTCACCGAATCGGCATAGGTTCTCACCTCTTCAGGCGCCCACGGCGATCTCGGCCGGTCCAGCTCCTCGGGCGCGTAGTCGTCATCCGTGTCAATCGGAAAGGAATACGGGTGCCAGGAAAGCACGTCCACGTAAGGCGCCATGCCTTTCTGCAGGCAGGCCAGAATCCAATCCGCCACCAGCGGACATGGGCCGCCCAGGATGATCTGAGCGTTCGGAGCCTCCTCTCGTATGATCTTCGCGACAGGTAGGGCTAACTCCACGTACCTACTCGATTCTTCCTCCACTGTGCCCGCAGGGCAGTCCTGGTTGTAGAACTCGTTGAATATCTCGAAGTACCGCACACGGTCGCGAAAGTGCTGCACGAAGAAACGATAATACTCCGGCTCGGCAGGCGCGGATATCGTCAGGCACACCTCTATCCCACGTTCCTTCGCTTGGGTTATCAGCGCGTCGCAATACGGATCAACTTCATACTTGCCATCACGAGTGACAAAAGGCGGCAGCAGCGGAGTAAGATAGTAGTTCTCTCTGATCCATTTGATACCGAGATCATACTGCATCTGCCACAGGGCGGCCTGAGTTTGCTCGCTCAGCCAGAACAGGTGCTGCTCCGCAGAGACCGTCACGCCGCATCCCTTGGAGATGAGCGCGACGTTCTGACCGTTCTCGTCATACACTTCGATCGAGCCGAGATAGACGTCGTCGGGGCTAGTGAGCCAGATCTCGCGGACCTCAATGGGGTCAAACCGGCAAGTCATCTCCCGGCGCTTGTCAGAGTCGCCATCCGCGCTCGGCTCGTAGACCGCCGGAGCTGTAGTGCCGATCTCGTCCACCAGCTTCTCGCCACCGCCGTTCGATGCCCAGACGGTTTTCCAAGTCTGCTTCTCGGCTTCCGTGTTGGTCTGCCACAGATCCCAGGAGAAAGCGCGGATGTCGAAGTCGGCCGGCATGCCCACGCCATCCGGTCTCGAAACGATCCTCACGCTGCTGACTTTGACCGGACGCGGGAAGTCGATTCGCACCCAGGCCCGCGTGATGCTCGGGTCCCCGACCGGACACCCCGCAAACCCGGCCGTGGCTGGGTTGCCGTCGGCGAAGAATACCGTCGCGTAAGGCTCCCACTCGGGTGCGCGACTGCTGGGCGCCCGAGTCGGCGTCAGCCCCAGGAGGTTGCTGGCGATCTCCCAGGACTTCTTCGGTTTGAGCTTGCGCCAGGCATTGCGGTTGCCCATCTGGATGGTCAGTTCTTCGTCGTAGGTGGGACTCACCTCGTAGATATCGAACTCGCCGTACTTGTACACCTTGTACCCGTCCACCACGGCGGCTACGGGCGGGGCGGCAGCGTCTACGGGGAAAGCCACGCCTTGAGCGCCTCCAGCGCAAATGCTTATTGTAAGTGCTACTGCCAAGTACATCACTCGTATCTGCTTAGACCTCTTTCGGAAGCGGTTCGTAGAACGGCGGGATGATCTCTTCCTTCAGAGGCAGATCGACCCATGCGCCGGTCTGCATGCTCTTGAGCGC
>CAZGRF010000419.1:0-3704 GCA_964527825.1 uncultured Pirellulales bacterium | reverse complement strand
CGGCCACCGGGCCGACGGCAAACGTCGCCTCGTTCAGCGCACTCCACGTCGAGCCGCTGAGCACGCGAGCCTTGACGTGGGTGCTGGCATTCAATACCACCGGGTCCGCATACGGCACAGCGGTCGGCGACACACCGGTCGGCGCGCCGGGTCCCGGCCCCTTGGCCCCCAACAACTCTACCGAAAGCAACAAGTCCGAACTGGTGGTGGACTCATTCAGGGCCTGAAGGGCAAGCATGTTTCGTCCTGGCTGAAGCTGATCGACACACGCCGAGAGATCGAACGTCTCAAACCCAATCGCGTCGACATCCGAGTGGTTCGCGCTGGCGGACGAATTCCATGCGGGTGTGCCGTCAAATAGCACCCGCGCGACTTCCGCACCGTTGAGAAAAGCCACGAAGCCGTCGTCATATCGCGCTCGCAGCGTAAGGTAGGACAGGTCCGGCAGATCGTCGGCAGAAACGTCAAACGGGATGCGGACGTAGCAGCTTGTGTTGCGACCGTACATCTGACTCTGGACGTCGATGTTGAAGAACTGCTCGTAACCGGTGCTGCGCTCGTAACCGACGCCACCGGTGCCGCTGACCCAAGCGGAATCATCGAAGTCGGTCCCGCCCCGCCAGGCATCGTCAACGGGACCCGTTGGAACCAGGACGCACTTCGGGGCATCCTCCGATACGAGATTCAATGCTTCGGCCAAGCCACCCGTCCCCGGCGTGCGTGGATCGTTGCCGTCCAGTGTGTACCAAATCGTGCCGGCCCAGACAGGCATCGAGAGCCGGCTGCCGACAGACACATAGCCGCCGTGTTGATACGTCCCATCTATGTGGAAGACCGGTGCGTCCACATTAGGATACAAGCCGGCGCTCTTGAGCCAGTTCAGAACGAAGTCCGAGCGCGGTTCGATGAACCTGGAGCGAACGTTGTCCTGGATAGCCAGCCAATCCGCGCGCGTGTGCGGCGTCGAGGATCGCGTGTCACCCCAGCGCGCGGACTCCCCGACAATGGCCCGACTGATCTGGTTCATCCTGGCCTGGTGCATTTCGGCCGTGTTGGGATACGAGAGTGCTCCTCCGTTGAAGAAGTGCTTATGCATGTGGTCCGCAAAGCGCATGCGGTATTCCGCATTTGCCTTGAGCTTGTCGTGAATCCCGGCGACGCTCTGCCCCAGCACGTTCCGTGAATCCCAGTATTCCAGTGTGTGCTCCGCATCCCAGGTATGGAAACGCCAGGGGCCGTCCGGGGAACGGTGCGTCGCATACCAGTTCTTGTTCGGCCAGTCCCAATTTGTCGCGAACCAGCGTGCGAGGAGGTCCGTGATGAAGCTGTCCACGTCCAGCATCCGGCAAAGAGCATCGTACCGCGCCGTGTCGGTCGGGTCGGCCGCCACCGCATCGGCCGCGCGGACCATAGCACTGAAATTGGCAACAGCGCTACCCCCGACACCATCGTTGACGGCCATCGTCGTGTAGTGCTTTATCGCATCGTACTCCTCTTTTTCGCCGCCGAACATCTGGGCCGCCCACGCGTGATCGGGACGCTCGTGCACGTAGTACATCCCCCAGTACAACCCATTGAGGTAGACGTGCGCGTATAGGCCGTGCGGGGACTGACCCCCCATCGCGTTGTGAAGGTCGGAGACGTACTGGTCTTGAAGGTATGTGGCGTACATGTGTTGACCGCTATGGTTCCACGCATTGGTGAGCACGGCATCCAGCACAATCGTGTCAAAGCTGCTGACCGGTGAGTCGGGAAAGATTTGGTAGTCCAGTTGCGCCGGTCCTCCGGTAGGCTTGCCATCGTCGGTGGCGGTCTTGAATCGCGGGCGCATCGAGAGTTTGAACGCCTTCCACCTGTCCAGGCTCGTCCCGCCGCCGCTAATTCCCCCCTGCATGGCGATCGCACAGTTGACCTGGAATCCACCCTCTCCATTGGGATCGATCCATTCCAAGGAGCACACGCGCTCGGTACCGTCCTGGGACTGATTGATGTATATCCCACTGGGTCCGAACAAGTCATCTCTTTCCATCACAACGGATACGGTCGGGGCAGATTTGAGGTCATCCTTGAACGTGTTGGCGTACAGGCCCCCGAACTTGTCCTTGCCATTGGCGCCGACCACATCGGGATCCACCTGATAATCACCGGCTACAGCGCCAGAATAGGAGCCGCCAGGCCATGTGCTGGGATAGCCGGCCGGAATCATCTGGGCCCCCGTCGACGGATTCGTGGCTTGGCCCCGCACATCATCCAAGAAGATGTACGTGTGGGTATCCACATTGCTGGCCAGCCAGCCCTCCTTCAGGGCGCAAGCGCGCAGACAGGTCGTCTTGGAGATCGCGATAGGCTCGGTGTAGACGGTTCCGGCGGGGAACCGGGCAGCCGGATCGTATGGCGCGCTCCCGTCGAGGGTGTAGAGGATGGTCGCACCGGGCGTATCACAGGTGATCGTCACCTCGAAAGGCGCCTCGTAGAGACCTCGGTCGTGATCGAACTTGGTGTCGGCCACCGCGCCCTCGTATGCATCACCGTTCGCGGCGCCAGGCGTCGCTGAAACCATGAACGACCACGATCCCGTACCGTCGGGCGATCGCCCGTACGAAACGTCACCTCGCTGTTTCTGGAAGGTGACGCTGTCAATCAACGTGCTGCCATCCGTGTCGAACAGTGCGATCTCACCGCCGTCCGCGTCGAGCTTGAAAGATGCGTGCAGCCCTGGATCGGTGGTATCTCTGTCAAGCCAGATGATGACATGGCCGTTCGCCGCCACGGTTGTGGACGGAGGAATCTGCCATTTGGCCGCATCGCCCAGGTCGTCGGTCACGTACAAGCCACCTATGTTGATCGACACCGGCACGGAATTGTGCAGCTCGACCCAGTCGTCGTACTCGCCCTGCGGGTCCGCGAAGGAACTGCTGTTGGACGCCATGAATTCGTTGATAACCAGTGGAACGCCAGCATCTTGCGTCCTGACGGCCGCGGTACCTGCAAAACAGTAGGAAAGAACAGCCATAGCGACTGCGGAGACTGCCTGTGTGGACTTGGACATTACTTCGTTCCTCACTCCCGTGCGACTGACGATGACTACGCGCAATCAAATATGACCGTTCTGTTGACCCTTCGGAGCGGCAAGAAACACTCCCTCCCGTCCCCCAGAAAGACACACAAACCCATGAGGCATTTATCTCATTCTACCGCAACTGACGCAAAAATCAACGTTTTTCGCTGTCTGGGGCATCACCCGCACCCCCAGTCCCGCCCGGCCGCAGACGGATCTGGCCGTGCACGCGCATCGCAGTGACCCCCAATGCAGCCATCCGTCCTTGCGAACCCCGCATCAAATCGCTACGATCCCGGCAAGGAGGTGTGTTCGCATGCTCCGGTCGCCCCCGGCCGGCGCACGAAGGGATACGGCGATGGCAGCGTTTCGTGCTCGTGAAAACCCTATCATCCGGCCCAGTGACGTGAAACCTTCTCAGGAAGGGCTGGAGGTTGTCGGGATCTTCAACGCCGGCGTTGCCCGGCTTGGCAATGAGACTATCCTCCTGGCGCGGGTAGCTGAACGCCCCACCAACGACGATCCCACCGTCGTCTTGGCGGCCCTATTCGACGTTACTAAAGGCAGAATCGTCACAGAGCGATTCGCCACAAACGACCCAGCTAACGACTTCTCCGACCCGAGGCTCATTGTCAGAGCAGGACAA
>CAZGRF010000418.1:0-3706 GCA_964527825.1 uncultured Pirellulales bacterium | reverse complement strand
TCGATGCTGGCCCAGGCCAACTCGATTCCGCAGATGGCATTGACTCTGCTGAGATAGCCCTCGCAGGGGTCCTCATATTTGACGGTGATCGGGGGAGATGACTGAGACCAGACCGTCGGTCATCTCCCTTTCCACAAGGAAAGCTGTCAGAGAGAACCTGCGCCATGCCGAGATGCGGAGACGAGCGGCTGTCAGGGATCGGATGGCTGATTGGATATCGGGAATGGAACCATGAACGGAATCGAGACATACCAGCAGACCGCTGTCCGCACTCAAAGCAGAAGTCGCCTGATCGTCATGCTTTACGACGGGGCGATCAAGTTCCTGAGACTGGCCCTGAAGGAACTGGCGGCGCAGAACTACGCCGCCAAAGGACAATACATCAATCGGGCCCAGGACGTCATCAATGAACTCAATGCCGTGCTGGACATGGAGGCCGGCGGCGAAATCGCGCAGAACCTTCGCAAGCTTTATGTCTTCATGGGTCGGCATCTGAGCAGAGCCAACGTAAAACGGGACGCGCAGATGATCCAGGAAGTCATCACCTTGCTGGAGGAATTGAATCAAAGCTGGAAAGCCATCGCCGGCTGATCCGTCGCGCCGAGGGCTATTGGAAACGGCTGTGCAAGCCGAGCACATTGCTTCGCCGCGCAGCCGGCCGCAGGCCTTCAGTCCTATATCTGGCCCCCGCTTGAGCGAGTACCCCACTCAGAACACACGAGTCAACTGCATCTGAAAGATGTGGTTGCTGCCATCTTCGTCCTCGTCGGCATCCGCGTATCGGTAACCGGCCTCGATTCGCCAATTGGGCCATCGGAAGAAAGCCAGATCACATTCGAGGGTATTGACAACCGGATGGGTGGCAGCGGACAGATCGTGGGTTTGTCGGTCGTAGGCCAGGTTGACGATGAGGTCGTCGGTGAGATAGTGCGACAGTTGCACGAATATGTCGCGCGAGTCTGTCCCCATGTAATGCCCAATGACCCTCCCTTCGTATGTGTATCCTGATTCGTAGAGGCCGTGCTGGTAGAACACGTTCGGCTTGCCACTGACATGGTTATCGGCGTATTCGATGCGGAGGTCGGTCCGGCCGGTCTTGAGGAGATCGTTAAGCTGCAAGCCGTACAGAAGACCCCAGTTGCTTGGCAGTCCGCCTCCTTCGTCTTCTCCCGCTCCGTCAAAGTAGAACTTGATCGACCGCAGGGGCGCTTTCTTACCCCAAGGCAACTCGCCAAGGGGAACGAGCACGGACATGTCAAACCCGGCGAGTTGGTTATTCTCTGCTTGCTCGCTTGTGGCAAAGAACATTTTCGCATAGTCAAGAAGATCGACACTCGGCACACCTCTTCCACCGAACATGACCACCCGTGATACGCCGAACTCCAGCAGCGGGTGAGGTTTGAAGTTAACCCGGATGCCGGACAGCTTTGCATCGGGAATGTGCCGGTCTTCCTCCAGCTTCGCGAGAAACCACTCCCCCTTGAATGGGCCCAGACCGCGGAGGACCCAGGGAAGCTGTACAGGCTGCGGATTCGTGATCTTGACCATTGTGAAGGGCTGAGCGTTGTTGCTCATCAAGATGGAACCGCGGTATCCGGGCCCCCACCAGAGCGAGTCCTTCCCCACCTCGATCTCGAGCGGTCCTGCCATGACTTTGCCATAGCCTTCGATCAGGTCAACGCTCCCGTTGGATTCCGACGAGGCGCTGCTGAACTCGGGGTGCAAATAGAAGGCGGCGCGATCGGACAGACTGCCTCGCGAAGCGAAGCCGACCCGATAGTTGGAGCCGCGCTCGAAGACGTCGCCCCGTCTGTTTTCCAGGTCGGGCCTGTTCTTCGCGTAGAGGTATTTCAGATAAGGGTCTTCGACCGGCTTGACGAAGGAGTCACCGTAGACACCATCCAGGGTGCCAATCTGGATAAGCTCCCCTCTGAATTCCTGTTTGAGTTTCTCAATGATGCTCGCCAGGATCTCGGGTTGATCGTCCATCTTGCCGAAACTGAGCATGGCCTGGGCAACGTGCCGCGCCATTTCCACCCGGGAGAGAGGTTTCATGGTCAACATCGCGCTGTCGATCAGACCATAATTCGCCAGCTTATCGAGGGCGTCGTAACTCCAGTGATCAAGCGCCACATTTGTTGACACCAAGCCAACGCATGGTGGGGTCAGAAAGATCAACAAGATAGCAGAAGCTGCAATCCTTCGCATGGCCTGAGTCCGTGAAACCGCCCGGACGATCCTTTCTAAAGGCAGAAGCGTAAGTCGTGATCGGCGGATGGTCAAGACCAATATCGATGAAAAACAAGGTTCGATCTCTCCCATAGAGTAAAGATTTTCGTGTGCTTTGTCCGATAAAGACATCAAGAGCGACATTGACTCGACTGTCGGTGTGCGATCCAGTTCGAAGGCGCTGCCGAGCTCGACCCGTAGGGTCAGAAATGCCTTGACAGCAGAGGTACGGCCTGTAATATGGGGGCATCATCAATGGGGACGGTGTTGAAACAGCGGGAGTAGCTCGCGTGTACTTTCTGACGACGGGCCTCCGAAGTTGCTTGTCACAGCGGATGAGGTGCTGGGGCTGGTCTGGTCGGGATACAAAGGAGTGTGGAATGGAATCCTGTGTGCCTTCGGCGAAGCGTAGGGCGGCAAATTCAAGCAGCGTCCGCTTCTCGATGACGCGACACGACCGCAATATCTGCATGAGGACGGCTTCCTGGGGTGCCTTCTGCGCCTCTATCAGGATGGCAACCGCAAGTCTGGTCATCTTGGCTTTGGCTGCGCGCCTGCTGGTGGCGCAGGAGACGTTGCCTTCGAGCAATACCTTGCCTGGGAGCATAGTGCCCGGCCAGTCTCAGATGACACCGTCCCAAATTCGCGAGATACTAAACGCCCAGAACCAGCGGACATCCGCCGTACCGCCAGCAGAGCCTGTCGCGGCGAAGGCCGAGCCCGCGGCTCCTCCGGCCGAGCGAGACGAACCCTCGCCCGTCGAGCTGCTGCTTTCGGGCCGCATACCTGCCGAGGTCTCTACAGACCTTCAGCAGTTCGGGTACGAGGTTTTTCGTCGGCCGGTGTCAACGTTCGCCCCGGTGACCAATGTTCCTGTCGGGCCGGACTACGTCATAGGGCCGGGCGACAGTTTTACCTTGACCCTATGGGGCCGAGTCGATGCGCAATTCGCGTTGCAGGTGGACCGGAACGGCGAAGTTGTCCTGCCCGAAGTCGGGGCCCTGAAGGTCTGGGGCATGAGGTTTGCCGAGCTGGAAAGCTTTCTCCAGCACGAGCTATCACGCAAGTACACGGATTTCAGAATGTCCGTTTCGATGGATCGTCTACGGACGATTACAGTCTATGTGGTCGGCGAGGCCGGTGCGCCAGGCAGTTACACGGTCAGTTCGCTTTCGACGGTTATCGGTGGGCTCTTCGCGGCCGGCGGACCTTCCAAGAACGGCAGTCTCAGGAATGTCCTGCTGAGGCGCACGGGGGCGGATCCGGTTCGGATCGATCTCTACAACTTCCTCCTGGGCGGCGACAAGAGTGGCGACGTGCGTTTGCAGGATGGCGACACGATGTTCATCCCGTTGATCGGCCCGGTCGTTGCTGTCGCGGGCAACGTCAAGCGGCCCGCCATCTACGAGATGGCGCAGGCCATGACCTTGGAGAAAGTGCTCGACTTGGCCGGCGGAGTGACGTTCGCCGGATGGCT
>CAZGRF010000417.1:0-3707 GCA_964527825.1 uncultured Pirellulales bacterium | reverse complement strand
CGGCCGTGGAGGGGCTGTGCAGTGCGGGCTGCCTGCCGCGGTTCTGTGCGCTCGTGCAAGGCGATGCGGAGGGGCGGCGGCGGTGCGTGGCGGAGCGGCGGCGGGGCGTCGAGATCGCCTCCGAGACGGGCCAGTCGTTCATTACCATCTGCCACGCCGGGCTCGTGCTGGTCTGCGTGCCGGTCGTGGATAAGGACACGGTCCACGGCGGGATGTTCTTCGGCAAGTGCCTGTGGGAGCCGGTGACGCCCATCCTGGTGCGCGACGTCGAGTCGCGGCTGGGCGGGCTGGAGATCGAGCGGCGGGAGATTGCCAGTGCGCTGCGGGCGCTGCCGGTGGTGCGCGGGCGGCAGATTCACAACGCGGCCGAGTTCCTCTTCGATCTGCTGTACGAGGTCGGCGGGTTCGATGCCCGGGCGATCCGCTGGCGCCGGCAGCGCTCGAAGCAGCAGTCGGAACTCGGCGAGTTCATCCAGGAGCGCAAGAAGCTCGGCGCCGAGTGGCAGTACCCGTTGGAGAGCGAGCGGGCCCTGCTGCAGAAGGTCAAGATCGGCGACCGGACCGGGGCCAAAGAGATTCTCAACGCGATCCTCGGCACGATCCTGTTCAAGGACATCGGCGACCTCGGCATTCTCAAGGCCCGGCTGCTGGAGTTAGTGAGCGTGCTGAGCCGGGCGGCCGTCGAGGGTGGCGTCCATATCGACACGATGCTCGAGCGGAACCTGACGTATGTGAACAAGGTGATGGCGATCGACAATCAGGAGGATTTGTGCGCGTGGATCAGTGCGGCGTTGAACGAGTTCATCGAGCTGGTGTACGCGTCGCAGGACGGGCGGAAGATGAGCCAGCTTCGGCCGGCGATCAACTACATCGAGGCCAACTACGACAAGCCGGTGACACTGGCGGAGAGCGCCCGCGCGTCGCACCTGAGCGCGTCACGCCTGGCGCATCTGTTCAAGGAGCAGATGGGGATCACGGTGATCGACTATGTCACCAGCGTGCGGATCGAACGGGCCAAGCATCTGCTGCTGGCCACGGCACAGAGTTGCACGGAGGTTTGCTTCGAGGTGGGGTACAACAATCAGAGCTACTTCACGCGGACGTTCAAGTCCGTGGTGGGAGTGACGCCGCGGCAGTTCCGGGCGCAGAACCAGCGCAGCGGCATCGCGGCCGAGGGCGCATGAGCCGGCTGCCACGCCGCACATCAATAGACATCCAGGTCCTTGATCAGGTCGATGAATCTCCGATAGTCGATGGGCTTGACGAGGTACTTCTCGACGCCGAGCTCGTAGCTTCTCTCGATGTCCTTGGCATTGGTCGAAGTCGTCAGGACCACGACGGGGACGTCGCGCAGCCGGTCGTCGGCCTGCTTGTGTTCGAGAAACTCCAGTCCGTTCATGCGGGGCATGTTCAGGTCCAGGAGGATAAGCCCTGGCGTGTCGTCGTCGGCCGCGGCGCGTAGGTACTTCAGCGCCTCCTCGCCGTTGATCTGATGGACGAGCAGTCGGGTGCTGCCGACATCCCTGAGGGCGCGTCGAACCGTCATGGCATCCACAGAGTCGTCTTCAACCAGTAGTATGGGCTTGGCATTCAACGCGGTTGTGCTCATCTTGTTCTCCGTCGGTGGGCAGTTCGCTTATCGTCCAATAGAGATCGATCGTTCGGATGGCCTCAACGAATTTCTTGTAGTCTACGGGTTTGACGATGTAGCCCGCGACGCTCAGCCTGTAGCTGTCGACGACGTCACTATCCTCTGTGGATGTGGTGAGCACCACGATGGGGATTCTCTTGAGGTCGGGGTCAGCCTTGGCCACGCGCATGAACTCCACACCGTTCATGCGGGGCATGTTCAAATCGAGCAGGATGACACACGGGGGCTCGTTCTCAGGCTGCCTGAGATGGTCCAGGGCCTCCTCGCCATTCGTCACGTGGGCCAAGGGATTCGCCAGCTTGAGATCTTTGAAGGCCCGCTGTACGGTCATGGCATCGATAGCATCATCTTCTACAAGTAACACGGGCTTAGCACTTCTCATCCATCATCCTTTCCTAGTTCTGGGCAACGCAACACTGAGCGTGCTTACCCGCGGGGGGATCGCAACCCTGCAGTCCGTCGCAGTTGCCTCGTTGTCACGATTGGCTTGTCACCTCTCGAACAATGTCGTCTTCGGCACCGGCTGCGGGCTGCGTGTCCTGGACGCCCGCCCCGTGCTTGGGGAGGGTGAAGAAGAAGGAGCTTCCCTCACCGGTTGCCGATTCCACCCACACCTTTCCACCGTAGAGCTCGACAATCTTCTTGACCAACGTCAGCCCCACGCCGGTGCTCTCGAATTCGTCTTTCGGTGCGAGTGTTTGGAATATGCGGAAGATACGTTCGAAATACTTCTCTTCAATGCCTGGTCCGTTGTCGAAGACGCTGAATTTCCAGGCGTCACCTTCATCAACGCAGGCCACGGTTATCTCGCCGTGCGGCTTGTCCATATACTTGACCGCATTCGTGAGCAGATTCTGAAAGACCTGGGTGATCCGCGTCTTCTCGCCCTCAATCGTCGGGAGTGTGCCTTGGACTGTGATGTGGATGTGGTCCGGAGGTGCGATGGCGTCGACGATGCCGGGAAGCAGATCGTTGAGGTTGACGCTGACGATGTCTTCTTTGATGCGTCCGACGCGGGAATACTGGAGGACACCTTCGATCAGGTTGTGCATTCTCTCCACGCGACTCTGGAGCAGATCGAGTTGCTCCTTGGCATCGTCCCCGAGCTTGTCACCGTAATCGGCGCACAGCCATTCCGTAAGGAGCTTGATGCCGCGCAGGGGGGCTTTCAAATCGTGCGAGACCACATAGGCGAAATGGGTCAGCTCTTCGTTGATGGCGGCTACCTGACGCATCAGTTCTTCCTGCTTCTGTCGGGCGTTGTGTCCTTCGGTGATGTCTCGAAAGCTCCAAACGCGCCCGACGATCCGGTCGCCGACGACATGCGGTTTCGAGTAATGCGCGACGACCTTTCCGTCTATGAACTCGATGACGTCAGAGCTCTCCTTCCCCTGTTGGCCGCACAGTTCCTTGATTTGGGCGAGAAACTCCTCGGGATGCTTCAGTTGACCCAGCACGAACGACATTGCTTTGTCGTTGTCTTTGGATTCGAGAATGTCGTCGGGAATGCGCCACAGCCTTTGGAATTGTGTATTGAAGCTCTTGACTTCCCCGTCGCGGTCGACGACGAGGATACCGTCGGCTGTCGACTCGAGTGTTGCTTCGAGCAGCGAGAGGGATTCCTTGAGGTCTTCCTCCGCCTTCTTGCGCTCGCTTATATCGATGAAGCTCTCAATGAAATACGTGCGTCCTTGCCACACCGCAGAGGTCACGGTCTTGAGGATAGGTGCCTTGCGGCCGTCGGCCCGTAGCAGGACTTGTTCCGATTGATCCACCGTTTGGCCCAGATCGGCTATCGGGCAGCTCCCTTGCTCCGCGGAGCAGACGAACTTGTGGCAGGTTTTCCCGATAATCTCTTCGCGGGGCAAGCCGATGATCTCCGCGGCATGCGGGTTCACGTCCGTGATTGTGCGTGTCTCGACGTCCACGATGAGAACGCCCATCAAGATGTCACATAACACGGTGTTTAGGCGTTGCTCGTTCTCGCGCAACGTTTGCTCGATTCGCTGGCGTTCGCCGATCTCCTGGGCGAGCTGCTCGTTCACGGCGGTTGCCT
>CAZGRF010000416.1:694-3709 GCA_964527825.1 uncultured Pirellulales bacterium | reverse complement strand
ACTAACGCTCGCCGTTTCCGTGACGTTCCCCACCCGCTCATTTGCGCTGGACTATTCGGGACGCCAGAAGAACGAGGCCACGTTCGAGACCCTGGAGGAAGCCCGTGTGAGCGGCCCCTTGGCCGTTGCGTCACTGGAGGGCAACAGCAGGAGGACCTTCAAGTCCCACCCTGTCCTGGACGGCTATCCTGAAGGGACTGCCTACGTCTACAGGTCGGCGAACTTGTACGGCGGGCGCGCCGCCGCCCGGCTGAATACGGACATCCTGGTATTCGTGGAGAAGTCCTTCGCAAGCAAGGATGCCGCGCTGCAATACCTCAACGACCTGGGACTGATCGAGATCATCGATGACGCGATCGGCAGCGTCATCCTGGTCACGCCGGCCAATGGCAGAGCTTTCGGCGCCAACGACCAGAAATGCTACTACGCCCTCCAGACCGCCATCCTTGCGCAGAAGGCAGGAGAAGGCGGCCGGGGTGGAGTGGGCTACTGTGATGCCGAGTATTTCGGTGGCTTCGGCTACACTTACGTGATCGGGATCGACGGCGGCGCTACGTATCTCAACAACTACGTTGCCGGAACGCTCGACTACGTCAGCCGAATCGCGGGCATGCTGCTGATCAATGGCAAGATGGACACCGGCCGCAATGTGTCTGGGCTCGTCCCGGTGTACCTGGTCAATGCGCCGGATGCGGTAGTCGAGAAGTACAAGAAAGCCAATGACACGGACGCGTACGCCATCGCCGCGGATGTGGAAGCGTTCTTTGACCAGGCACTGCCGCTGAAGAAGGTGGTGGTGGCCAAGGACCGGAACCCGGACCCGGCCAAGTACATCAAAGACGCCTACTACAACCTGTTCATCAAGGCGATGCGCGTGCCGGTGGGCAAGTCGGGCCTCCACAGCGCCTCCACGCCATATCAGGGCTACAGCATGGACCAGGCGCCTTTATCGCTGTGCGAACGCAACGCCGTGATCAACGGCGTCACGCAGGATGGCATCCATGTGATCGGCCACTGCGAAGACCGGTTCAGCGATGTGAAGGCCCCCACCGGCGAATACCTGCAGACCTGGTTCGAGTATCTGCCCGAGGAGGTGCTCAAGGGCACGGCCCCGGCCGGAACGGTGCCGCTGATCCTCGCTCTGCACGGCGGCGGAGACGATCCGCGCCAGTTTGTCGAGGAGATCGGCCTGCTTCCTCTGGCCGGCGCCGAGCGCTTCGCCATGGTCGCGCCGGAACATCAGAGCGTCGGGAGCCTGCTATCCGACTCTCTTCCTCTATTAGTGAAGTACACGCTCAAGACCCATCCGGCGCTGGATCCCTCGCGTGTGTATGTCACGGGCTACTCGATGGGCGGCTCCGCGACGCTGCGCGCTGTCAATGGCGATCCGTCGGTGTTCGCCGCGGCGGTGCCGATGGCAGCCGCTCCCTACACCGGCACCGCGGAACAGGCGGCGAAGTTACAGAAGGCACGCCTGCCGGTGATGTTCACCACCTCCTCGTTTGACCTGGGAGGCGCGTTCGATCAGGCCAACGGCACCATCGCGGTCGGATACCAGAGGCAGATCAACCTGTTCCTCGGCTACAACGGCATGAAGAAAATCGAAGCGTACGATTTCGAGACGTATCCGGTGAACGGCTTCAAGGCCGACAGCATGGTGCGGGTGAAGCTCAACGGCGAGTATGACTGCTACCGTTGGTATCTCAATGACAACGATGGTGTCCCCATGGTCGCGCTGGCTTACACGATGAACCTGCAGCATGCGCTCTATCCCGAATACGGCAAGATCGCGTGGGAGTTCTTCAAGCATTATTCCCGCGATCAGAAGACCGACGCCATCAAGTACAATCCGTACGCCAGGTAAGGCAGCTTCTGCCCACTATTGATTTTGACTTGATTCGGCGGACACCTTACCCATTTCGGTCGCTGATTAGGTATGGCGTCCCTCGATTACTGGCGGTCACAGTACCAGCATGGCACCGAAGATGAAGCGGGGGACACATGTTGAGCTTGAGGCAGAACTTTCTGGAGACCGTCAAACCGGACGGAAGACCCGATCGTCTCGTGAAGCAGTATGAAGGGACGGCATTTCTGCCGGGGGATCCGGTGTGGACTTATGTGCGAGGGGAGCGGCGTCCGGGGATGCCGCCGAGAAAGGACAAGTGGGGGACGACGATTGTATGGCCTGCGGGGGCGCCGGGGGCGATGGCGCTCGTCACGGAGGAGACCAAAGTGATTCGGGAGGTGAGGAGGTGGCGGGATTTTACGAAGGTGCCGGACCTTGTGGCAAACTGCTCGGACCAGGCGCTTTGGACGCCGTATCTCGAAAGGGTGGCGGAGGTGGACCGGGACAGAACGCTGGTGATGGCATGGGCCCCGACGGGGCTTTTTGAGCGGCTGCATTTCCTGATGGGCTTTGAGGATGCGCTCATCGCTCTGATGACGGAGCGGGAAGCCATGAAGGACCTGTGTGCCGCGATCGGAGAATACCGTTACAACGGCATGAAGTTGATCTGCGATCTAGCTAAGCCCGACATTATTCTCTCGCACGACGATTGGGGCAGCAATGCCAACCTCTTCATAAGCCCCGCCACATGGCGTGAGTTCATCAAGCCGAACTACGTCAGGGCCTACGAATACCTCAAGAGTAAGGGCGTTATCATCATGCACCACGCCGATTCCTTCCTGGAGCCGATCATCGAGGACATGGTGGAGCTTGGGATCGACGTATGGCAGGGTGTGCTCCCGCAGAACGACATCAAGCGGCTTCAGACGCAGCTTGCCGGGCGCATGACCCTCATGGGCGGAATCGACGCCGGCGTCGTGGACCGTCCGGACTCCACCGAGGAGGAAATACGCGCCCATGTGAGAAAAGCCTGCGAGAGTTTTGGGCCAGGCGGGCATTTCATTCCGTGCATCACGTACGGCGTTCCCGGCACGATATACCCGCAAGCCGACGGATTCATCGACGATGAAATCGACCGGTACAACAAGACGGCCTACGGGGTATAGCTG
>CAZGRF010000416.1:0-684 GCA_964527825.1 uncultured Pirellulales bacterium | reverse complement strand
AAGGAGTCACATCTCGAATTCGGGAGACACGGCTTCCGCTCTCCGGCCGCGTTCCTGCCTCCTTACCTTCTGTGGTACGGTCTTGCCTCATCCCAATCCCGTGGTATCATTGTTTCGATATGAAGTGAAGGGCAGGCCGACAGGTGAACTCGCAGTGTGCGCTCTATCCCAAATACGGCAGGATCGCGTGGAAGTCCTTCAAGCATTACTCCCGCGCTTGTCCACAGTAGGAGGCTGTCCCTGGTTTCCTCAGTTTCCTGTGTCAATCATGGTGCTTTGCCTAAGAAATGGATAAGGAGGTCGATATGAAACGACGAACGTTTCTGAAAGTGACGGGTGGGGTGACCGGGGGATGCATTCTCGGTCGCGGGACAGCGCTGCTGGCCGGTGCGGCGGCAGAGAAGCCGGCCGAGATGCCGCGGCGGACACTCGGCAGGACGGGTCTTCAAGTCTCGGTCATTGCGTTTCCGGGGCTGGCCTTGAGTCGAGCCAGCCAGGAAGAGGCCAACAAGGCAGTGCGCAACGCCTTCGAGCACGGGGTCAACTACTTTGACATCGCTCCCGCATACGGGGATGCGGAAGTCAAGCTGGGCGTCGCGCTGGAGGGCATCGACCGCAGCAAGATCGTCATCTCGTGCAAGACGAGGGGCAGGGACAAGGCTGCGGCAGAGCGGGAGCTGGACC
>CAZGRF010000415.1:0-3714 GCA_964527825.1 uncultured Pirellulales bacterium | reverse complement strand
ATGTAACCGCCCACCTCGTTCGGGCCCGCCGGCTCACCGTCGGCGTCGACCGTGAAGACGGTAACGGTCAGCGGGAACATCTCAGGCGCCACTGCCTCGTAGTGGGCGCCCATATCCACGACGTCGGCGTCACCAACGCCATCGGTACGGGTAGTGACCTCACGAAGGTGCTGCACCCAGGAGGCCTGAATATAACGATCGCCGGCGTCTACGCAAGGGCTGGTCGCCGATTGCCCCGCTGCGGCCTGGCTGAGGTAGTACGTGCCCTTCGGCCCCTCGGTGAATTGCGGGTTCGCGCTGATGTTGCCCCCGCCGGTATCTCCGTTCTCCACACAGGAGTAGCTTGTAGAGCAATTGTAGAGGTTGACCCCGTTGCCCCAGATGATGCAGTTGGTGATCGTCGGGAAGGAGCTTTCAAAGCACCAGATGCCCCCGTCGGCCGACAGGCCGGCGTCGGTGACGATAGTGCAGTTCGCGATCACCGGCGACGAATCGTCTAGGGCAACCTGGCCGTAGCCGTTGACGGCAGAGTTGTTGATAATGAAGCAATTGAATAAGGTCGGGAAAGCATTGTAACATGCGATGCCGCCGCCGATATCGGCAGAGGAATTATTGCGGATAGTACAGTCAGTAAGTGTCGGCGCGCTGTCTTGACAGTTGATGCCGCTGCCAATGCCCGAACTGCTGATGACTTCATTGTCACTGATGACACAGGCTGTGATCTCCGGCTCGCCGCCAAAACAGTCAATGCCACCGCCGTAATACCTGGCTTGGTTGTTGCTGACGATGCAATTCGTAATGGTGGGTGAAGCGTCCTCGATCTCGATGCCGCCACCGTAATCGGCCACACCCCAGCCGATGGTCAGACCTGTCAAGATGCTGTCACGTCCCTCGCCGTTCTCAAAGGTCACCACCGATTGATTCGACGCGGTCCCGACGATGAAGGTCTTCTCCGGATAGATTGTCGCGTCGTTGGGCTGCATAACGCTCCCGCTGCGCAGCGTAATGGCTTTGCCCTTGAAGTTGATGTTCTCCTTGTAGACCGTGTTGCCGCTCGCACGGGTCTCGGCGATGACCACGTCCCCGTCGTTCGCGTCATCGATGGCCGCTTGAATGGAAGTGTAGAAACTGTTGGGATCATTCGGGTCGTCGCGAGTGTTCAACACGCGTCCGGGCTGTCCCGTCGGCACCGCTGCCAAAGCAGCAGCGATGTTGACACGACCTCCCGACGCCGTGAATCCCGTCAGGACTTTGTCGGCGGTTTGCATCAGCGCGTGCTTGACCTGCAGAGGCGACAGCGACGGATACTGCGACAGGAGCAAGGCGCTGGCGCCGGAAACGTGCGGCGCGGCCAGTGACGAGCCGCTGATCGTGCTGTAGGTGGCGGACAGGCCGGCCGCTGTCATCGCGGCCGTCTCCTGCGTCGGCGTCGTGCTGAGAATGTTCTCACCAGGCTCACCGATGTCCACGGAGGCGCGCCCATAGTTGGACGCCCAGGCGATCTCATCGTTGGCATTTGTTGCCAATACAGATAGGATGTTGTATGAGTCGTAGCTGGCCGGATAGACCGGCGCATCGTCGATGTCTTTGGATTCATTCCCGGCCGAGACCACGAACAGGACCCCCTGCTCCCCTGCTGCCTCCATGGCCTCCTTGAGGCTCTCACTGTAGTTGGACCCGGCCCATGAAATGTTGATCACTTTCGCGCCCGCGGCCGTCGCATACTCAATGGCGGCGATGGCGGCATCGAGGTTCACACCATCGGCATCTCCGACCTTCAGAGCCATCAGGCTGACGTTCCAGCAAACACCGGCCATCTCGGCCGCGTCGCCTGCCGCGGCTCCAATGATGCCCGCCACCGCCGAACCGTGATACACATCGTCAGTCGGATTCGGGACATCGTTGATGAAATCGTAGCCGTGAACGTCGTCAACGTAACCGTTTCCGTCGTCGTCGACACCCGGCTGACCCGAACGCTCTGCTTCGTTCGTCCATAGATTGCCCACCAAGGCGGGGTGGGCCATGTCGATGCCGGTATCGAGGATCGCCACAATAACGTCTTTGCTGCCGGTTTGCACGTCCCACGCCTCGGGCGCGTCGATATCCGCGTCTTCTGCTCCCCCGGTCTGTCCAGTATTGTTCAGGGCCCATTGCGCCGTGAACGACGTGACGCTGGGCACCAGACAAAGCTGGTACCGGCCGTTCGGCTCAGCATACCAAACGTCCTCACACGCGAGGAACTTGAGCATCCCATCCACAACGGAGGTCCCCGCCGGCAGCGCGACGAGCGTCAGACCCGGCAGCGCGCAGTCGTACTCCCTTCGCACGGATGCACCTTCCACCACACGGTGACAGATCGCCTCACGCACGGACGTTCTTGTCCGCGGCCCGACCAGATCGGGACAGCTCAACGGCGGTCCGTCCCGGTCTATGAAACGAACGAGCAACTCCGGTTGCTCGCCTCCGACCGCGCCGTAGCTGATAGTGTCCAATGGGAAAAGTGAGAAGTCGTCCGCCGCTGCCAGGGCCACCTGAGCGCAAAGAATCACCGCCGAGCCAATCAGCAACCGCCAGGTGCCTGGTCGCTCCTGAATCTGCTTTTTCATATGTCCACTTCCGTTTTTGCTATGCCCTATTCCATAAACCATCTACCAGGGGAACCCCCGATGTAATCCGCCGCCGCTGCCAACTGATCGTCTCATCAGACGCAAAGCTCTCAGAACTGACTCCGACCGCTGTTGCTGTCCTCCATCGACGCGAGGGCCTCCTGCTCCCGTTCTTCCTGTAGCATGATCGTGGGCTTGACCAGAATCAATAGGACCTTGCTGTCTCGAATCTTGCTGCGATTCGAGAACGCCCGCCCCAGGATCGGTATCTTGCTTAGAATCGGAACCCCTGTCTCTTTGTCCACTTCTTGCGTAAGCTTATGGCCACCCAACAACAGTGTGCCGCCGTCCGGGACGCTGACCCGGGTGCTGATATTGGCAGACTCAATGTCCGGGTACGGGATAGAGTAACTGGTGACGCTGTCAGCAGCAGTCTGACCAGTTCCCGTGCCAGTCCCCGGTACAATCGTCTCAATGCGGTGCGTCACCACCCTCAGCAGGTCCTGCTGATTGGACTGGATGTTGAGCAGGACATACTTCTTGTCCTTCGTGATCGTCGGAGTCACGTATAGGGTACTGCCAACCGTTATCGGGCTGGGTTGCTGCTGTACCCCTTGTTGCTGCTGGTTTCCGCTGATGCTCGAGGTGACTCCCTGCGTGATCAACGGAGGAAGAAAGAAGGTCAATTGATCCTGGAGACTGAAGTTTGCCGTTTCACCGCTCATTACCGTCACCTTTGGCGCCGCCAGGGACTTCGAATCGGTCCTGCCCTGCGTGGCACGAAGCAAGAAACTGACCTGGAGATCGTCTAGAATCGAGCCGTACCCGCCGGTCACCGTGCCGCTCGGCGTAATGGAGCCGAGACTGCCGGGGACTTTGGTCGAGACATCGGGCGCCCCGGTTAGAAAGGAGTCCTGCTGGACAGTCACCAGACCGAACTTGCCACCGAGGTTGTAGCTGAAATCCAAGTCGAGGCCAATGTCCTCAAGGAAGTTTTCACTAACGGTCAGGAACCGCGCCTCTATCGAGACCTGCTGGCCGAGCGACTTGCGAAGCTGGTCGAGCAACTCCTCAATCCGGGCGTGGACTTCCGGGGTCTGAAAGATGG
>CAZGRF010000414.1:0-3716 GCA_964527825.1 uncultured Pirellulales bacterium | reverse complement strand
AGACTGACGCCGACCTGCCTCACCTTGTCGAAGGTCATCAGGATTGCCGCCACGGCAATAAACAAAATCAGGATAGTCAGGATGCGCTCGATCATCCGGATCTGGGTGTATACGCGCCGGGCCTGAAGATTGTCTTTTGAGTCCATTGCGTAATGGCTCAGCACGATATCTCTGCTGATCTGCACGATCTTTACCAGAAACCAGGAGACCGCGGCAATGATCCATATGCTCAGAAAGTGTCTGATGACGGCATAAGCGTTCTCCGGAAGTTGCAGAAAGGGAAGAACAATCGTGAGGCACAAGGCGGGAATCAATGCCTGGAGGGGTTTCTTGAAATATTCAAGATGGGGCCTTACTCCCTTTCGGGCGGTTGCCTTCAGCACGTGAAGATGTCTCAGCAGAAATACAATAACGACGTAAAACAGGAGCCCGAGGATAATGGCCCCCAAGATCAGTGCGGCGGAATGATAGGGCCGGCCGAGCGCATTCAGTTCCTGGAGCATTTCCTGGGCTATCTGCACGATCCGCAACTTATCGCTCCTTTCGGAGAATGGATTCATGAACCGAAACAGGGCCGGCGCCGTTATCAGGGCCTCTGTTTGATTTAACTGAATCACTCCAAATACTGTTCACTTAAGGCCCGAGAAGGCATGCCCAGCTCGGGCAAATCCCCCCAACCCCCTTTGGCACAATAATAAAAGGGGGGCGAGGGAGGATTTCTCCCGGTCGAGGCTTAAGTAGACAGTGTTGGGGCTAGCCCTGCCCTTTACCCGGAAGAAATGACTGGACATTGTAACTCATGCCGTGTATATGTGCGGCATGAAAACACAAAATCAAATCAAACGGACGCTGTCGCAGCCGGCGAAAGTCAGATACATTTGCGGGCTCCTTGAAGGCAACCAGGTTGCTCACCGGAGTGAGTTGGCCGGTGCTGTTTGCGAAGAATTTGGTTTTTATGACGCGCGTGGCCGGCCGCAGGTGAGCAGCTGTGTGAAGGCGCTTCGGGAATTGGAATCTGCCGGACAATTTATTTTGCCTGTTGCGCAACGAAAGACCGGGCCGTCGTCTCCACGGGGTTTGCCTGAGGGGGTCGAGCCACCGAACGATGTTCCCGCCCAGGCCGGAGAGGTGCAAGGATTGAGGCTGGTACTGGTGGAGACCGATAAGGAGAGACGGACCTGGAATGAGATGATGATGCGCGAGCATCCGCAAGGGGCTGGTCCTCTGGTAGGGCGGCAACTGCGGTATCTGATCGGGTCGAATCATGGGTGGCTTGGGGGCTTGGGCTTTGCTGCCTCGGCTCTTCAACTGGCCGATCGGGACAGGTGGATTGGCTGGAACGGGGAGCAACGTCGGAGATATTTGGATAGGGTGGTGGGGATGAGTCGTTTTCTGATTCGTCCCAGCGTACAGTGCCGCAACCTGGCCTCGAAGGTATTGAGCATGGCCATGGGGTCGATGCCGGATGACTTTGAGGGACAGTACCAGTACAGGCCGTGGTTGATAGAGAGTTTCGTGGAGATCAGCCGCTATTCCGGGGCATGCTATAGGGCGGCGAACTGGATCCGAGTTGGCAAGACACGGGGCCGGGGCCGACAGGATCGATTCAATCAATGGGGGCTGAGTGAAAAAGAGATTTATGTGTATCCGATCGAGGGTGACTTTCGAAAGCGCATGGATTTGTCCTCGGATGCAGGATTGGGGCCGTTGGTAGTGGGAGAGGGTGTGGAAGCAGATGATTGGGCGGAACATGAATTTGGGGGTGCACCGTTGGGAGATGCCCGATTGAGCCGGAGGCTTGTAAAGGTGGCGGAAGCTAAAGGGAAAGTGCCGGATCGTGCTTTCAGTGGTGTGGCCAAAGGAGATTGGGCGAGGGTAAAAGGCTATTACCGTATGATTGACCATCCGGATGAATCGGCGGTGAACATGGCCAATATCCTGGCGCCTCACCGTGAGCGGACAATGAGGCGCATGCAAGGGCAAAAGAGGGTTCTGTGTGTGCAAGACGGTACGGATCTGAACTACAACAATCTGGATCAATGCCAAGGACTTGGCGAAATAGGCAAAAACCAGACGGGAGCAAAGAGTCGTGGACTGCATTTGCATTCCACCTTTGCGCTGGCTTCCAATGGGCTTCCTTTGGGTATCGTGCGTGCCAGTTGCACAGCTGCTAAGAGCAGGCCGCCGGAGGACAACCGCTCCGTGCGCGCCATCCCGATCGAGGAGAAGAAAAACTTCATATGGATTGAACATCATCGCGATATGGTGGATCTGGCAAGCCAAATGCCCCAAACGCATCTGATTGATGTGTGCGACCGGGAGGCGGACTTTTTCGAACTGTTCGACGAGCAACGCAAAAATCCTCGGGTGGACTTGCTGGTGCGAGCCCACTATAACCGCAACATCACTGAGGAACCTTTCAAATTGTTCACGGCCGTTCGGGAGGCGCCTGTTCAAAGTGAGGTGGTTGTGCATATCCCGAGGCAGAGTGCCAGGCCGAAACGAAGCAAGCAAAAGGCGCGAGCGAAACGGCCCGCACGCGCAGCGCATCTGGCCCTACGCGCTGAGCGCGTTGAGCTTCGCCCGGCGAACTATCATGCCGACAAAAAGGCGATTCCCATTTGGGTGGTCCATGCGTTGGAGGAGAACCCTCCGTCGGATACCGAGCCGGTGGAAGAGTTCTTGCTAACAACCCTTGAGATAACCTCGACCGAACATATCCAACAGTGTATACGCTGGTACTGCTTGCGCTGGCGTATCGAAGACTGGCACCGCGTGCTCAAGTCCGGATGCCGCATTGAGGACATCGCACACGAGACCGCTGAACGTTTACGCCGCGCCATAGCCATTAACTTGGTCATCGCTTGGCGGATTATGCTGATGACTCTTATGGGCCGCGAGACGCCAAAACTGCCAGCCGAAGTGCTGTTCTCGGATATCGAACTCCGAACTCTGCGTGCCTACGCAAAAAAAAAGCCTTAAAGCCTCCGTCTCTCCTGGGTGAGGCAGTCCGAGTGATTGCGAGCATCGGAGGCTATCTCGGACGAAAAAACGATCCACCACCAGGTCACCAAGTCCTCTGGGAGGGATACAAGGTGTTTCAGTTCATGTGCCTGGGATTCGGGCTGCTGGAGGATCAATGAGCTTTTCCCGGAAACACATACGGGTAAAGGGCAGAGCTAGGCAGCTGGGCAGCGAGATAGTTGGGCGGCAGCGCCTGCGGCGAGGATAAAGGTGAAAGGCTGGGAAGCAGCGCCTGCGGCGGCGGGGCAGCGAGACAGCTTGGCGGCCGGGCGGCTGGGCGGCTGGCCGAGGTCCGCAAGGTCCGCCAGAAGGCCGGCCAGGCCACCGGCTACGACCGCCGGTGCCGGGCCCTGCCGCGCGGCGAGTCCGACCGCCGGGCCGACGCCGGCGAGCCGCACACCGTCCGCCTGGCCGTGCCGGCGGAGGGGAGCAACGTGGTCGCCATAGAGCGCATCGGGTTGGAGCAAGTCGTGACGGTCACGCTGCCGCTGGTGCTGGGCGAAGTGACCCAGGCCGGTCGCCTGAGCCTCGACATCGCACTGGAGTACTCCGACTATCAAGGGGGTGCCTACACCGCCCGCCAAAGCGTCGGGCTGGATACCAGCACCGCGCTGGCGGATCGCCCGCGGTTGGTCGTCGCTGGCTACCACACGACGCCCGACGAGCTGGCCCCCGGCGACACGCTCACCCTG
>CAZGRF010000413.1:0-3724 GCA_964527825.1 uncultured Pirellulales bacterium | reverse complement strand
TGCGGATCCGCGACGATTTGGCCAAGAATGAAAGCTACTTCCTCTCCGAGGTCCGTCGGCTGCGGCGCATGGTGGTGGACGCCGGACAGGACACGCCCCTGCTGGGGCTGATCGACGAGCCGTTTCGCGGCACGAACTCCTCGGAGCGGACCGCGGCCGGCATCGCCTTGGTCGAGCACCTGCTGGCCTCCGGCAACTTGTTCGTCTTGGCGACCCACGAGGAGAGGCTCGCCCAGACGGCCGCGGGTTCCACCACGGCCGAGAACTACCACTTCCAGGAGCACCTGGGCGAGACAGGCATTACGTTCGACTATCGCCTGCGCCCGGGGCCGGCCGGTACGAAGACCGCCATACGCATCCTGGAGCAGGAGCAATACCCCGCCGGCTTGGTAGAGCGGGCCCGTGAGTTGATGCAGCTTGACCGGCTGGACGATCAGGATTCGTCCTGATCCTCCGCGATGCGCTGCTGGATGCCGGTCAGGTAATCGTCCAACTCGGCCCGGCTCTCGAACACGTTGAGCGCAGGCACCAGGGACATGATCTCCAAAGCTCTCTTGACCTGTGGCTGGACGTTCTTCATTGCCAGGTCTCCTCCCTTGTGCTTGGCGGAGGCCTTGGCCTTCATGATGACCCCGATGCCGGCGCTGGTGACTTGATCGACCCCCTCCATATCGAGGACGAGTGTCTTGTACGGTCCGGCCAGAAGGCGGCCGACCTCCTCGTCGAGAAGCCGATATGTGGCGCCGTCGATCGATCCATCCAGTGAGACCCCGGCCACCGTGGGGGCGATGGAGAGCGCTCTGATCTGAAGTTCCATGACGATCCTTCTGCAAAGGCCCTTTCTCAGACGGGAGCGTTTCGATCCCGTCCGAGTCGTGGTATTCCGTCGCGGCCATTGTAGTGGGACGGCCTGAAAAGGCAAGGGCACTCCGTTGCCCGCCTTGTCTCTCTGGTCGGTGGCAGCGGCAAGCGGAGCCTGCCGATGGCTTTGCCCCTGCATGCGGCAGTCACCGCCGGCAGGCTGGCGCTCGCCGCTGCCACCTGCGATATCGCAGTAGAGCGACTTGTCTCTCGTTGGGCAGTAACCGCCATCAGCGGGCCACCGTGATCTCGTAGCGCATGCTCTCGCTAGGCCGGCCGCCTTCCGGAACGCCCATTTCCAGCACGGCCTTCGTTCCATCGAGGTGGTACATGAACGGCTTTTGCGTCACCGGATCGTTAGGCAATTCGACGCCTGTAATGTCACTAAGCTCAGTGGGGAGCTGATCGTCATGGGTCGCGGCGTAGTGGCGCAGAGCTTGGATGCACTGGTGGACGGCGATGTCGCCGTCGAGCCGTCCGCCGAGCTGGCGCACTCGGACATAGCTTTGCTCCATCTGCTTCCGCAAAGCGCGGCGAACTGACGCGTTGTACTGCGGGTTCGATTCGAGAGCTTTCAGTTCGCTGGCAATCGGTTTCTCGAGGTCGATCAGCGGCCTTGGCAAGGCCGCGAGCGCGCCGTACAGGTTTGCGCTGTCCGGCGTCTGCGCCAGATCGTCGACCGCGCGAAGCATCACGGCCGCCGTAGCCACGCCGACCAGGCCCTGAACGACGGTCGGGGCCTCGCCAATGTGCCTAGCCATTGCCAAGCCGGTCCGTATCGTTGCGACAGCGTCGTCGTATTGCTTCCGGGCGATCTCCAAACGAGCCTTGAGGTAGACGAGGTAGGCCAAGTTGCGGTATTCGGAGAGACTGGCAGGCATGGTCCCCGCCTGGAAGGGTGGCCAGTTGCAGCTCCTGCACACGGCGGCCTCCGCGATTGCCTGCATGGCCGGCTGTGCCTGTTGCAGGAAGGTCTGCACTTGGTCTTGGGGCAGCTCGCTGAGGGGTATGCGTGTCCAATTCCGGAGCCGACCTACATCCATGTTCTCGGGCATGTCCGCCACGGCCTTGTTGTAGAGCGCGACGGCGTCGCCTTCAGTCAGCTCTTCGGGCTTTGGGAGCAATGAATAGTTCTTGCTGGCGTCGAACTGCGACGGCTGCAGAGCCAGAGCGGTGATGCGCGGGCTGGAAGCCGCTGACGATTCGCCTGCCTGTACGACCGACGAGATGATTAGAACGACGGCGCCGAACGAACTGATTGTGGAACGTTTCATGGTCTCAGTCCTCTCTCTCGATGGACAATACGAGGTATTCATGTCTGCATTTCTCCTATCCGTTTCGGCATGCTGGCCGCAACTCGCCCCGGCTTGCCGCGGCGGACCTGTGTGATCGCGTGGCACGCGACAGCCATTCTTGACTATAGACGCCCCGGATGTCTCTCGAAATCAAAGCAATTCAGGAAAAATCAACCGGCGTGATCGCATGTGCGGACGAGAAGCGTGACATCGACACAAGCGGAGATATAATGCCGGCGATGAAAAGGATGCAATCGGTTGACGATGTGATCGAGCGCATCCGCGCGAACTGGCGCGGCTATGTGTCTGCGTACGGCATCTTTCTCATCTTAGTGGTGCTGGCCGCGGCGGCGGACGCCCTCTCGACGGTCTTCTTCATGCTGGTCCGGGGACCGCAGGAAGAGACGCACCCGGTGATTCGATGGATCGCACTGGCCCTGGGGCCCGTGCTCGGTCCGCTGGTCGGCAAGCTGGTTCAGATCGTGGCGCTGATCGCCGTGACGGTGTATCTGCGTCGCTGGGCCGTCTACCTCTTCGTCCTTGCCACCATCCTCTACGCTTGGGCGGCCTGGTACAATATCTTGGCCATCCCCATCCTGCTGCACCGGCCGTAAACCGTTCTCTCGTGACGCTTGCATTTGCGGACAGCTCCGGCCATACTGCCGGTGTTGAACGCGGAGTCGTACACCCTGTGAAGGAGATACGCATGGGGAAATCACTTTGTGCCGGGCTGGTTGTCCTGATCGTAGCCGGACTGTGTCGTTCTCAGATCACGCTCAGTGATGGTACGACCGTGGTCTTCGCGGCGGTGGAAGAAGGCAGGAAAGTGCTGACCGCGCGCGATGACTTTGTCCGTCGTCTCAGTCCCTTCGACCGTGCGGCGCGCGTGAAGACCGACCGTGATGTCTCCGAAGAGAGCTTCCTGGAGTTTGTCGGGGAGAATGTCTTGGCGTGGACCGATGCCGAGAAGGAGAGGGTCGAACCGGCCCTCGACGAGATCCGGTCTCGGATCGCGGCCTTCTCCCTGCCCTTTCCGCCGACCGTCTACCTGATCAAGACCAGCGGCAAAGAGGAAGGTGGGGCGGCCTACACGCGCGGCAACGCCGTTGTTCTGCCCGCCCACATGCTCAGACAAGACCGCGGGCTCAGCAAATTGATCTGTCACGAGTTGTTTCACATTCTGTCCCGGCGCAATCAGCCGTTGCGCGAGCGGCTCTATGAGGTCATTGGCTTCAAGAAGTGCAATGAGATCGAGTTCCCCCCGGTGCTGAAGCCCCGCAAGCTGACGAACCCTGATGCGCCCGCAAACGACCACTATATCGAGGTGCAGGTCGATGGTAGGTCGGCCTTGGCCGTTCCCATCCTGTTCTCGCGCACAGAGAAATATGAAGTCAACCCGGGCGGCGAGTTCTTCCAGTATCTTGTGTTTCAGTTTCTCCTGGTCGAGCGCGACGCCGATTTGCACGAGGTCAAGTCGTTATACGACGGCGCAGCCCCGCGCTTGGTGGAGGCAAGCCAACTCTCGGGCTTCTGGGAGCAGGTCGGCAGGAATACGCAGTACATCTACC
>CAZGRF010000412.1:0-3731 GCA_964527825.1 uncultured Pirellulales bacterium | reverse complement strand
TTCCCGTCCGCCTCGGTGCGGCCGCTGCTCACGGTGATTTCACAGTCGAACTGGCTGGCGAGATCGACAAACTGCATGGCCGGACGCATGTGCAGGCCGTCACCATTCTTGATCTCCACCACTGTCTCGGACACCAGTTTCTCCAATACCTCTTCTCCCGCCTGCATGTCAGGCCTCCCCCGTTTCGCGAGCCGGGCGGCGCCGGATCACCATGATGGGCTCTCGTCCGCCTCTTTCAGCAGATCTTCGAGCATTTCCGGTGTCCGACACTGGCGCAGAAACTTGCGGAACCTCTCGCTTTGCAGATGCTTGAAGACATTCTCCATCGCCTGAAGGTGCCTGTCGGGATCCTTGAGAGGGCTGACCAGCAGGATGACCGCATACACAGGCTGCTCATCAAGTGCTGCAAAGTCGATCCCGCTGCTGCTTTGGCCCACGACGGCGACGACATCCTTTACCCCGGCGTGCTTGATGTGGGGGATGGCCACCCCTTTGCCCATCCCCGTACTGGCTTCGGTCTCTCTTTTGATCACCGCCTTGGTAATCTCTGCGGCTGACTTGGCCGGCAGTCGCTTCGCCCGAGCCAGCGACGATACCAACTCGGCGATCACCCCATCGCGGTCGCGGCTCTGCAAATCGGGGACCGTGGCTTCAAAACACACAAACTCTTCGAACTTCATTCTTCCCGTCCAGTTCCATCGGTGACTGTGTTCCCGTGAGATGCGCCGGCCGCCGAGCCTGCGTACGACGTCTCTGGGTCATTCGTGCTCACGCCCTCCTACATGCTTGTCGTCGCGCTCCTTGGTCTTCTTGCGCCGAAGCTGTCTTTCGAGCTTGTGCACGGCGGCGGCGATACATTGGTAAGCATCCTCTCCCGTCTCTCTGGCCACAAAGACGTTGCTGTGCTCGCCTCTGGCGATGATTTCCACGCCCGCGCCGGCCCCGGCGTCATTTCCATCCACAATCACTTCGACCTGATTGATGCCGTTGTAGAACCGCGGTAGTCTGGACGTCTTCTCCTCGGCGTAGGCTCGAAGGGCTTCGGTGATTGTGACATGCCTGCCCGTGACTGTAAAAAGCAATGCTGATCTCCTTAATCAATGTTGGCCCCACTCGTTATCATTCTTGCGGCGGTTCCGCGTAGGCCTTGGGCAGTGCCGTCACGTCGCGACGGCCGTCCGGGGCGATCACGCCCGCGCTGATGGCGAATCGGAATGCCTCTTCTACGGTCATGTCCAGGGCAATCGTCTGCTCCTTGGGAACGATGATCACATACCCCGTGATCGGCGTAGGCGAATTGGGCACCAGCACCGTCAGGAATTCCTTCTGTACGCTCTCCGTGATCTTCCTGAGACCCGAGCCCGTGACAAAGCCTATCGACCATATCCCCTTTCGAGGGTATTCCACCGCCACGACCTTCGAAAACATCTTCTCCTTTTCTTCCTGCGTCAGGACGAAATCGGTCACCTGCTTTACATACGGGTACACTCTGCGGAGGACCGGCGTGTTCAGAATGAAGGCTTCGACGACACGCCACAGCGCCCGGCCGACCACACTGGCCAGGAGCGTCCCGACCGCGAATACACCTACCAGAGCGATGAGAAAGCCGACGACTGAGCCAGGCCCCGTCACAAAGGTATTCGTCAACTTCTCTTCGTAGTCCTTCAGCGGCGGTCCGCCAACACCCTCACCCTTCTGAATCTCCACAAGCACCCAAACCAGACCGCTGTTGATGTGCTTGCTGACATTCTGCTGAATAAGGGTGTACCCCCAAACGAGAATCCAAATCGTCAGCAACGTCGGCAGCAAGACCGCCAAGCCACGGAGAAAGTAGCTCTTAACGCGTTTCGTAGTCTTTGCTCCTCAACAACAGTCCTTTGCCGTCTCCGACGACGCGTCTATCTCGACCGATTCCGACCGAGAGATGCACCCTATTCAGGGCACCCAGCCTAATTTGCCGTCCTGTCAGCGTCAACCAAAAACTCCCTCGGCAGGTGTCCTCCGAGGAGATGCACCAGGCCGCCCGGCAACGAGGTCAGTACCCACACGAATCGCTGGCACAGCGCCAACGCCAGCGCGCTCTCGGCCGCGGCGCCGGTCAGGCGGGTGAACATCTCGACAATTCCGACCTCCAGCACACCGAGGCCTGCGATGCTCACCGGGATAGCTCCGATGACCCAGGTGACGGGGAAAATGACAAAGTAGTACTTCAGGCCGGCCGCAATCGCCAGGTTCCGGCCCAGCAGCCAGAATGCGACGACCACCGCGCTCTGTCCGACAAAGGTCAGAACCAGGGCCGACAGCATTGTCAGGGGCTTGGAGCAGTAGACCACCAGGGCCTGTTTCGTTCGGCCGAGCCAGGAGCGCCCCCGTTCCCAGGCCTTGGCCGCGAGCACGCGGACCCGCCCTCGGCTTCGCGGATGTGCCAGCACGATCGCCACCACTACGACCACCCCGGCCGCCCAGAGCATCACCCCGCGATACCGTCCGAGCCCCTGCCCGGAGCCGCCACCGGCGCCGGCCGAGGCCCCGAGCGATTGACCGCGCATGAAGAGCAGATAGGCCGCAATCGCCATCAGCAGCATCCCGGTCAGACCCACAACCCGGTCCACCAGCACACTCAAGGCCCCCTCCAGCCGGCGGTGCGTGTGCTTGGCCACGTACCAAGCCTTCAGAACGTCTCCCCCCACCGATCCCGGCATGACGTTGTTATAGAACAGCCCGATAAAATGCAGCTTGAAGGTAGCGGCAATGGGAATATGAATCGCCTGGGCCCGCAGCAGCACCCGCCATCGATACGCGATAATCAACTGCGCAGCGCCGTACACAACGAGGGCGAGGGCAAAATACCACAGATCAAGCCTCCTGAAGACCTCAGCCAGCTCCCCCCAGTCCTGGCCGTGAAGGACCCAGACGATCGCCAGGATCGCCACGCCGGCGCGGGCAACCAGCGACAGATGCCGGGTTCTCCTTACCCTCTGATCTGTTGTCAACGTTTCTCTCCAGAAAGCGCTTGTTCCCACAAATCATAGCGTGTAAAAGAGCTTATGACAAGCTGCTGACAGCAAAGAATTTAGGGGCCAAGACCGTTGGATTCCAAGCAGATCGAAGAAGGGCTGGACTTCACTCCGAAGTTCAACGACGAAGGACTCATCCCCGCCATCGCCCAGGACGCCGACACCGGCCAGGTCCTGATGGTCGCCTACATGAACCGGGAGGCCCTCGACCGCACCATCGCCACCGGCCGCGCCACCTACTACAGCCGCTCCCGCCGGAAGCTCTGGAAAAAAGGGGAAGAATCCGGCCATGTCCAGCAAGTTCGCCAGATCCTCGTCGATTGCGATCAGGACTGCCTGATCCTGAAGGTCTCCGTCGATGCCGGCCAATGCCACGTCGGCTACCAATCCTGTTTCTATCGCGCCCTCAAGCCCGGATCGGATAAAGACTTGGAGCTAATCGCGCAGAAGGTCTACGACCCGGAGGCCACCTACAAGAAATAAGTGCGAACGGGCGAAGGGTAAGAAGGGTGTGAAGGGGTCAATCTGCTTCCGCCGCATCCTGGCCGAAATCCGGCAGCTTGACCCCGTGCTTGGCGCAGAAGTCTTGGAGCCACGTATCTTTCGCCGCCAGCCGTCCCGGCCGCGCGAACTTCTCCCCGCGATAGCCTGACGTTTGCAGGTGCGCGATGAAGTTCGACAGCATCCCACTGACCCGCCGGGCCAGATCGTGCA
>CAZGRF010000411.1:0-3741 GCA_964527825.1 uncultured Pirellulales bacterium | reverse complement strand
CCGCGAGCCGGGCAGGAAAATCGACGTTGTAGAACTTCTTGTAGACTACACCGCGTCGATCCATGTCCGCGATGCGATTGGCCATCAAGTTGGACACGTCCACTTCCAGAGTGTTTTGCGTCTGCATCCGATCGCTCGAAACCAAGATCCTGAAAGGCGGACCAATCAGTGTGCCCAGGCGGTCGCCGTTCAGCTTGACGCTGGCGCTCTCACAAACACGTCCTAAGTCGAGATACCAGCCGGCGGGATTTCCTTCGGGCTTGGCAAAGGCAATCGTGTACCGCGCTGTGCCGGAGAAGCTCTTGAGGGCTTCCGGCCCGTAGTCCGTCCAGGAACCCAATTCCTCGATCTCGAAAGCAGGCAGCAGTTGCGGCCCACCCTCGATGAGAGTGACCGTCCACGCTCCTTCGATCTGCTGCGATGGCCGTGCTGTTCCGAAGTAGTCGTACGCAGGTCCGCTTACGACCGTATCAAACACTCTGAGAATGCACGATTCACCGGGCGCGAGCTGCAGATAGACCTCGGTGGCATTGCCGTCGGTCTTGCGCACGGCGCCGAGACCATTCTTCTCGCGCATCGGATCATAGAGGGCAACGGAGGCGGCAGGATCTTGCAGTGGGACCCATCCATCCAACGCATCGCTGCTGCTATTGAGGACGTAGTAACATGCATCACCATCGAGCGTGCGACGCACAAACTGAAGCTCCTGCTCGACCATCGGCTCGCGCGCGACACCGGCCGCGGCGAGCAACTGCTCCAGACTGTCTCCCAGGAGAAACCGGCCGCTTCCGACTGAAGCACTCCGGATAGCTAGATCCGCCACATCGGCGAATTCGAGCCAGCCCAGGAGCTTCTGATATGCGGCCCGCCGTTCATCCAGGCTTCTCCACCCAGGGACATCAGACGGCAACTTGCCCTGTACGATGACTGTGGCTCCCTGCCGCGCCAAGTCCAGCAGCCTGGCGAACGTCGACAGAGGAATCAGCTCAGTTGGCGGCACGACCACCGTCCGGTACGAAACGCCGCCGGTCTGAAGCATGCCGGCAGCGCATTTCACGTCGGCGAGTTGACGATCTGAGATGAAATCGAAGGTGCAACCGGCCCGGCGCAGGGTCTCTCCGGCGTCCGCTGCCGTGCCGACCATTGACGCGCGGAAGTGCGACAACATGCTTCGGCCGGGCTGCGACCACTGATCGTGGATGGGGAAGTACAGCAGCACATCATTGTCAGGCGTGCCGGCCTGAAGGAACGACTGGCAGCGCGTGACATATCGGTTCAGCGCCGCAAAGTCGCGCCAGAACGAGTTCGTCGGTCCGAAGTGCACGGACGCGTAGAACATCCAGCCGGGCCAGGCCTCCCCCGGCGGGGAGAACGTCGTGCCGTGATAGCAGATATGGTTGACGCCGCCCAGGAAGTAGCGGTCCACCCACCGCTTCGCCTCGGCCAGCGTACCCTGAAAGTGCTCGTCCATCCACGTGGCGGCTTCACAGGAGGTCAGCGACTTGCCCGTGACGTGTGCGGCGGACGAAGCGATCTTGAAGCCCAGGACGTCCGAACCTTCCGTCTCTGGAATTCCGCTGGCGGCGTAGAGGTCGAGCAGATTCGCGGGGGAGCCGTGTGCCTGGTTCCGCGTCGTCGCGCCTTTGCTCTCGGCCCACTGCCGCCACGGGATGGTGAACTCATCCAGCAGCAGGTCCGAGGTTGTCTCCCGATAATCACACAGGACGCGCGTGTTCTTCTCCGGCGAGTCCTTTCCAAACAGTGCCGGCAGATGCTCGCGCAAGTCGTAGCCGCGGCGCTTCTCGAACTCGTCAAAGAATCGAGGTGTCCAATTCGATTCGCCGGAAGCGTCATCAACCTCGTATGAATCGTTGAAGTAGGCCCGCAGAGAGCCGACGTCGTAGCCCGGGTAAGCCCGATCGAATTCGCTCAGGTAATGCTGGAGCGCCTCGCGCGAGAAATGATCGATCACATTGCCCTCGCCACCCGGGCCGGCCCGCTCGACCATCTTCCCGTGCCAGCCCTGGAAGACCGCGTACAGCGTCCAATTGCCTGCGGGAGCCGTCCAGTCGAGCCTTCCGGTCTTATCGACTCGGTCGGTCAGGTCAAGCGCCTGCCCTTGGTCCGAATACGCCATGAGCACCTGCAAAGGCAGCGACTTCTCAAACCGGACTTGTTCCAGGGCCAGCGACTGCAGGTCTTCGTTGGCGCTGACGGGTTCCTTGAGTTGCGAGATGCTGAGCCGACGCCCGATGGCACGCACCATGGGCCTCTGCACGCAGGTAACCGACTCGCGGAGGCTCTCGCCGGCCTTCAACGTGAGAGTCTTGTACACCGCGTTCTTGCAGGCGTCTTCGGCCCCGACCCAAGGGCCTCCGAACGGCCAGCCGTTGCCGGTCGCCATGTCGATGCCCATGTTGAGCCGGTCGGCTTCCTTGAGGGTGAACTCAAGCATCTTCATCCAATCCGGCGTCAGGTAATTGATGAAGCGGTCTTCGTAGCCCTTCACTCCGTAGATGGGCGTGATCTCGAGCCCCCCGATGCCCGCCTGCGCATATTTCTCCATCTCTGCCGTCAAGTCGCTTTCGTTGACGATGCTGCCCATCCACCACCAGCGCGTCCACGGCTTGGTCTGCTGCGTAACCGGCGGCCACCGGAGTTGCGAAGAGGGAAGATCATCGGCACAGCCGACGTTGGTCGATGCGCATAGCGCCAGGACCGCCGCAAGAATCGCCAGATACCCTCTGGCCTGTGTCATAGTCCGTCTCCATTTCCTTCCGGGCCGATGAAGAACCGGCGGCTCTCTCCCGTCCCGTGTCTGCGTGGCTGATCCGAGTGCCTACTTGCTCCGAAGGATCTCTTCGCCGTCTCTCAGGACGCTCAGGCGCGTCCGGTTGTCTCTCCCCGCGATGAACTGAAGCGTATCGGTTTGGTTCCTCCACTGGAGCGTCACGGACCCGGCGCTCTCATCCACGGTGGTCTGGGGAATCTCCCCGCCCTTACGAAAAGGAACCAGCAGAAGGCGGAATTTCGGCTCCGCGGCACGCGTGGAGACACAGGTCCGACCCCGGTCATTCTCCAGTTTGCACGCCGACGGGCCCACCTCACGAACCAGCAGCATCGGTGCTCCCCTTTGCGTCTGGGAGCCCGCTGTCTGGGTCAGCACTAAGTCCTCCTCACCCAGCCCGATCACGGATTCGGTGCTGTGCGCTCCCATCATGCGCCATTCATACAGACGCGCGTGGCTATCCTTACGGATATCGTCGACAATCACGACGTAGGGATGTCTGCCTCGAACCAAGGCCACCGATCGAAAGGCATACTCCACCGGATTGAATTCGGTGCGCAGTGTAGGGAACCACGGGTTGTGCAGAGCTTCCCAGCCGAAGCTCATCCGGTAGCGCTGCGTGCCCTTGAGGACACTCACGACAAAGGGGTCGGTCTCGATCTCCCAGCGACGATTGCTGATGAGCGGCTCGTCCCAGTCCTTGATGGGGGCGCTCCACAAGTAATCGTAGGCATATTTCAAATCCACCGATGCGACGGCACCCCCTTCTGCGGCCTCCGCACCCAGGTAATCGACGCGCGGCAGCGCGAGGCCCGTGCCGCCATTCTGTCCCACGCCGTCGATGGAGACGATGGAGTACCCCCCTGCGGGCCCATTCGTTTGCAGACCACGACCGTCACCACCCCAGAGCACGCCATCGGCTTCGAGGTAGAACGAGCCTGCGTTGTGGTGCA
>CAZGRF010000410.1:0-3744 GCA_964527825.1 uncultured Pirellulales bacterium | reverse complement strand
CCCGCAAGAAGCTGAAGGTCGGCATCTGCGGCGAGCACGGCGGCGAGCCCAGCAGCATCGACTTCTGCCACCGCGTGGGGATGAACTACGTGTCGTGTTCGCCGTTCCGCGTGCCGATCGCCCGGCTCGCCGCAGCCCAGGCAGCGGTTAGAAACAAGTAAGACGCCGTTGACAAAGGCGGCTCCGTCAGTAGAATACCAAGGTGCGTCGAGGGTTTTCGGCGCACCTTGTTTTTGGGCTGTCCGCTCCGGATGGCCGGTTTGTGGTGAGAGTAGCTCAGTTGGATAGAGCACCAGATTGTGGTTCTGGGGGTCGCGGGTTCGAATCCCGTCTTTCACCCTTCGTCACGCTCGGAGAGCCTCCGTTCATCAGCCGGGCGGGAGGTCACTGCGGGACAGGCGCCAGCGACCGGGCTGGGCGAACGTCGAAATCTGTTTGCACCTCGAAGCCAAGGTACGCCAATTCATGGGCGATCTCGGTTGCCGCACCGAAAGAGTGGCTGTGTTCGAGGACGTCGCCGGCCGCTTGGCTGCCCCATGTCCTCGCCAGGGCGCTGCGAATTGTCCCGTGAGTATGGTCTACGATTCGCCACATAGTCGCTTCCCGATCTCGGAAAACTCCTCATGCCCGGCGCCGCTCGAAACTGTCGGGCGATGCGCATCGTTCACACAGGATGGTACGCCTTCACTGTTACAGCAACGTTAGCCGACGCTTAGTTCTTCGTTACCTTTCCACGTGTCTCTCGTTTCCGCCTGTTGTCCAAGGGACCAGGTGCGGAGCGACATCGTGTATCGCAAAGGCCGCAATCAGGAACATCCAGCCCATGAGCTTCGCAATTCCGGCCGTGGAAGGCATCGGGTTCCGCGTGCGCCGACCCGGAGCGCTTCTCCGGGAGCCTCACCCCACCAGGCGCGCCCAATCTGGAAGCGCAAAGAGAAAGGGTGGGTCCCATTGGCCCACCCTGGAAGAACACTGGGTCTCCGGCTCGCAACGGGTCGCTACAGGCCCTTGGCGAGCATGTAGTAGATCTCGTTCCAGCGGAGCTCTTTCTTGAATTCGCTGATCTTGGTGTCGGCGTCGATCTGGACGTACTCGATGCCGGCCATCTCGGTGAAGTCCTGCAGGTGCTCGCTGGTCAGCGCCATGCTGAAGCCCGTGTGATGCGCCCCGCCGGCGAGAATCCAGGCCGCGGCGCCGATCTTGAGACTGGGCTTCGGGACCCAGACGACCCGCGCGACCGGCAGCTTGGGCAGGGGGGCGTCCGGCTTGACGACGTCCACTTCATTGACGATCATGCGGAGACGACCGCCCATGTCAACCAGCGAGGCGTTGAGGCCTGGGCCGGTCGGGACGTTGAAGACCAGCCGGCACGGATCGGCTTTGCCGCCGATGCCGAGCGGATGCACTTCCAGCGAAGGTTTGGCGCTGGCGATGGACGCACAGACTTCCAGCATGTGGGCGCCCAAGACCTTCGGACCCGCCGGGTCGAGATGGTAGGTATAGTCCTCCATGAAGCTGGTGCCGCCTGGAAGGCCTGCGGCCATGACCTTCATGGCGCGGACCAGGGCGGCCGTCTTCCAGTCGCCTTCGGCGCCGAAGCCGTACCCGTCGGCCATCAAACGCTGAACCGCCAGGCCGGGCAGTTGCTTGAGACCATGCAGGTCCTCGAAGTTGGTGGTGAAAGCCTTGAAGTTGCCTTGCTTGAGAAACCCACGCATGCCGAGTTCGATGCGAGCGGCCTCGCGCAGCGCGTCGCGTGTCTTATCGTCTTTGCTGGTCTGCTTGGTCATCTTATACGTGGCCATGTATTCGGCCGTGAGCTTGTCGATCTGTTTTTCGGTGACCTTGTTCACCCGCGCGACGAGATCGCCGACGCCGTAGCCGTACACGGAGTAGCCAAGCTGTTTCTGGGCTTCGACTTTGTCACCTTCGGTCACAGCGACCTCGCGCATATTGTCGCCGAAGCGGACGAGCTTGGCCCCCTGCGCGTCGTGCCAGGCGCAGGCGGCGCGGGCCCACGCGCCGAGTTCGGCCTGGACCTGAGCATCTTGCCAGTGCCCGACGACGACCTTGCGATTGAGGCGCAGGCGCGTGCAGATGAACCCGAACTCGCGACCGCCGTGGGCGCTCTGGTTGAGGTTCATGAAGTCCATGTCGATCTCGGCCCACGGGATATCACGGTTGAACTGCGTGTGCAGATGGACGAAGGGTTTGCTCAGGGCCTTGAGCCCGGCGATCCACATCTTGGCCGGGCTGAAGGTGTGCATCCAGGTAATCAGGCCGACGCAATTGGCGGTGGTGTTGGCCTTCGTACAGATGTCGTAGATGGCCTCGGGTGTCGTCAGGACGGGCTTGAAAACCACCTTGACAGGCAGGTGCTTCGACTGCGAGAGGGCCTGGGCGATTTGTTTGGAGTCCTGATCTACCTGCTTGAGGGTCTCCGGGCCATACAGATGCTGGCTTCCGGTGACAAACCATGCTTCGAGCTTCTTCATGTTTGGTATCATGCTATGCTCCGTCCAAATGGGTCCGATTTAGCTTTCTGCGTAGCGGCGGTTAGCTTAACACATCGCCTCGCGGGTATTCAATCCCTAATTTGCGGAGATTCCTGGGGAATCGCACTTTTGCGCAGGCGGTCGCGCGAGGGAGACGGGAGGTGTCGCGGCAAGCTGGGGTAGGCATGGCCCGGTTTGCTGCCCGTCCTGTTGACGGCTCGGATGGCACGGTCAGGACAGAATCCTTGCCCAACCGAGGGGCAGGCAGGCTCGGTCCCGACAGGGAGAGCGAATTGCGGAAGGGTTCACGGGTTGAGGCCGCCCGTGCCGGTCCTTGGGCCTTGGCCATCCGGCTTCTTCATGCCCGGGGGCATCTCCAGACCGATCTTCCCCTGTTTCTCGCGGAAGTCCCTGATGATTCTGACGGCCGCTTGAGGGTCGTCCTGGATCGTGAAGACGTCCAGGTCCTCCGGCGAGATGTACTCGTGCTCGCCCAGCATGGTCTCCTTGATCCACGTGATCAGGCCGGTCCAATACTCGCTGACCATGAGAATGACGGGGAACTGGGCCTGCTTAAGGGTCTGAATCAGGACCAGCGACTCGAAGAATTCGTCCATGGTTCCATAGCCGCCCGGAAAGACGACAAACCCGTGGGCATACTTGAGGAACATGACTTTGCGCACGAAGAAGTACCGAAAGTGCAGCGAGAGATTCTGGTATTCGTTGGGGATCTGCTCCATCGGCAACTCGATGTTCAGGCCGATGCTTGAGCCGCCGGCCTTGGCCGCGCCCTTGTTGGCGGCCTCCATGATGCCGCTGCCGCCGCCGGTGATGACGGCAAAGCCGGCTTTCGTTATCTCGCAAGCGGTCTGCACGGCTAGCTTGAAGTGACGGTGATTGGGATGGGTCCGGGCCGAGCCGAAGATGGACACAGCCGGACCGACCGACGCCAGCTCCTCGAATCCTTCGGTGAATTCGGCCATGACCCGGAAGATGCGCCACAAGTCTTGTACAGGCTTGTCGGGAGTGTCAAACATGTCGGTTGCTCTCCGTAATGGCAAACTCTACCACTTATTGGGCTTGTCGGCCGCGGGACAGTATCCTGCTATCGGACACCCGGGACAATCGGGCTTCCGCGCCTTGCATATATTGCGGCCATGGAAGATCAGCAAATGGCTGAACAGCGTCCAGTTTTTCTTGGGGACTATGTCGGCCAGATCGAACTCCAGCTTTACCGGGTCCGTGTTAT
>CAZGRF010000409.1:0-3745 GCA_964527825.1 uncultured Pirellulales bacterium | reverse complement strand
GAATTCATCCGGTACCGACATCGGCGACTCGGGTTCATCTTACCGTCCGTCGGCCTCATGTGCAAAGAATTGCCCCGCAGAGATCGTCACCGGTGTGCCAGCCTGGCAGCGGACCGAAACAAAGAACAGAATCCTTGTGCTGTCCGGCAGGGACGCTAAGATAGATCAGCGATGCTTGGGCTGGTGTGAGCTTTGGCTCACGGTGATAGCCGTCCGGGCGAACAGAATGGACGGAAACGATGCCGGTCAAGGAGAGACAACGATGACACGAAGCAGAGTGGTTGCGGTTGTTTCACCGGTGATTGTGTCGCTGGCGGTGGCTCTACTGGCGGGCTGCGAGCCGAGGACCCGCGCGGTCTTCACCAAGACCGAACTGCTCACCTACGAACGCCTCGCCGTGCTCGGCCTCGATCCGGAACAGGAGCAGATCTTTATGGCCGCCTATTTCAAGACCTTTGCGAGCCAGCCCGTCACCTTCGTCGAGCGCGGCGAGCTGGAGAAGATCATCGGCGAACAGGATCTCCGGGAAGGCCGGCTCAATGACAAGACACGGGCCCGTGCCAAACAGATACTGGGCGTCGAGGCGCTGATCCTGTGCGAGTACTCCAAGGACGAGGCCCACTCCGGAAATATGATGAAGCTGCGCGTGCGCGTCGTCGGCAGCGAGACCGGCGCCATCGTCGGCTCGGTCCTGACGGAGAACTACAGAGACTTCGAAGATCATGCGGAGGCCGCGGTCAAGGCGCTGAAGGCGGACCTCTTGAGCGGAGGTTATCGCCGGAGTTATCCACCACCCGCCGAAGCGACCTCAACCTCGCCGTAGACCGGCGGCACTGCGCGGTGGGCCTCTAACCAGTTCGTGCGCCGGCCGCGCTATATTCCAGCGGACGCGCCGAGCAGGTCATCACCGAGAACGATGTCCGGGATGTAGGTCCATCCGACCAGGTTGAACAGACGCACACGCGTGGCGTGGTCGGTCCCGGCCCCGAAGCGCACGACCAAGCGGTTGAACTTGCGTCCGGCCGTAGCTTCCAGGATCGCGGCTAGGTGAGGCGGGGGATCGCTAGGTCGATAGTCCGGGCAATCGTACCCCGTCAACCAGACCGTATCGACCAGAATCAGCCCATCCCAGATTTCCACGCACCAGGAGTCGGTTCGCGCATAGATCGCGGAGGCGGACACGTCGAGATCGGACGACTGAGAAACATCGACCGGTGCCGCCATCTCCGTGAAGATCTCGGCCGTCCGGCTCCCTTCAGGGCGGGAATCGACGTCGCCACCCACGATCAGCACGTCACCGGTGTCAAGCGTCGTGGTAGTGAAATCCAGGGATCGGGCATCGCACGTCAAGGACCCGGCAACCAGGAACGTCTTCTTCTCCGGCCCGTACACCTCTACCGCCCGGACGTCGGCACGGCCTCCAAACACCGCCACGCGCCCGCTCGGCAGAGTCACTGCATGGGGGCACCGCCTCCCCAGAGCCATGTCGGGACCGGCGCTCATGGTCCCGGCATCAATGTCCAAGATCTCCGTACTGGCCAGGAACCATTCGCGCTTCTGGGTACAGGAGCCGCCGATGACAAGAATTTGGCCGTCGGCCAACCTCACACAACCAGCCCAATGCCTCGGCGTGCGCAGTCGCGTGGGCAGAAACTCCGACTGCCCCGTGACCGTGTCAAAGACCTCGATGGTATCCAAAGCCTGGCTCTCAGGCGTCAGTCCGTCGTAACCACGTCCTCCACAAATTAGCACGTGGCGATCATCGAGAAGGACGACGCCGTGATAATACCGAGGTATTAGCATCTTGCCCAAGAACTCGAAACGCAGCGATTTTGGATCGAAATAGCCACAAACACCCAAGGGCTCATAGTCAACGTCGCATCCACCGCAGATGAATATGCGGCCGTCGGGCAATGCCACCAGCGCAGGCCACCGCGTGAAGCCAGCCACGTGCGTGTTTTCCAGGTCTACGAAACGCTCGGTAGCGAAATCGAAAATGGAGTCGTGCTCGCCATCGACGAGCAAGGCGCACCCGTCGGGCAGCGCGATACCGTTGAAATTGGCAAACCATCGCGTCGCCTCAGGTACAACGAAGGTTTCCGTGTCAGGATCGAACAGTTCTAGGTCGACGCGCCCGAATCCCCCAAAAACACCGATTCGCCCATCGCCGAGTTTCAACGTCACGTGGCAGAATCGCGGGGCGTTGAGCATCTGCTGCGTACGGCGGGTCACGTACGTGTAGCCGCCACCGTCGGTGTACGAGACTCCCGAGCCTGAAGCCACAGCGACAAGAACCAGCGAGATCGTGATGGTTGCCCTGAGTATCGAGGTAATCGCGCGACAGGTCATATTTCTCCACCTCCTCGCCAGGAGCTTCTCGCGTTTGCACACGACCGGCGCCGCATCGCCGTCCGCGTGCCGATACGGACGTTACGACTTTTTGCTATAGGGAATCATAGCTCACAACCGGTTGCGAGTCAAACATCGCGCCCGATTTTCTACCGTCTTTCAGTCCGCACAATCGAGAGCCTCGGTTCGCGAGGCAATCGAGAAATCACAAGCGAGGCCAAGAAACCATTCACTTCCGCGGCTACAGCCGTTAAGATCGTCGTGAGTAGCGTAGGACACGCAAGGTAAGACCCAAGACGAAGGAGATGTCGAATGGCCAAACGCAAGCTGGAGTCGATAGCTGTGATGACGGGCGGCGGTGACTGCCCCGGACTGAACGCCGTGATTCGAGCGGTGACGAAGACCGCCATCAACAAACACAAGCTGACCGTCTGGGGCATCCAGGACGGTTATCTTGGGTTCATCGAGAACAGGATCGAGCGTCTCCGCTACGAAGACACCAGCAACATCCTCACCGTCGGCGGCACGATTCTCGGGACCAGTAACACGTCCAATCCGTTTCGATTCCCGGTCAAGACAGGCCGAAAGACGCAGATGAAAGACGTCTCCGACCGGTGTTTGAAGGCGTTGAGCGAGCGCGGCGTCGAGGCCCTGGTTTGCATTGGCGGCGACGGGACGATGGCGTCCGCGGCCAATTTCGCCCGGCTGGGCCTGCCCGTGATCGGCGTGCCGAAGACTATTGACAACGACCTGGCTGGGACCGATGTCACTTTCGGCTTCGACACAGCCGTCAAGACGGCCACTGAAGCCATCGACAGGATTCACACCACCGCCAGCTCACACCACCGCGTGATGATCATCGAGGTGATGGGACGCTACGCGGGCTGGATCGCGCTCTACGCCGGCGCGGCCGGCGGCGCCGACGTGATCCTCATCCCGGAGATACCCTACAAGCTCGACAAGGTATGTCAGTACGTTCTTAGGCGGTCCCAACGGGGCAAGCGGTTCAGTATCATCGTCATCTCCGAAGGAGCCAAGCCCCGGGGTGGGCACATGGTGGTGTTGAAACGCATCGCGGCCAGCCCCGACCCGATTCGTCTGGGTGGCATCTCGAACAAGCTCGCCGAAGATATCAACGCGCAAACGGGCCTGGATTGCCGGGCCGTCGTCTTGGGCCATGTCCAGCGCGGGGGAACGCCGACGCCGTATGACAGGACGTTGGCCACCATGTTCGGGCACGCGGCCATCGAATTGCTCGTTAGTGGGGTCAAGAATCGCCTGGTCGTTTGGAAAGGCGGCGCCCTGTCGAGTGTGCCGCTGTCGAGCGTGGCCGGCAAGACGAAGCTGGTCCCGCGCAACCACCAGCTGATCCAGGCCGCCCGGGCCATCGGCGTCA
>CAZGRF010000408.1:0-3748 GCA_964527825.1 uncultured Pirellulales bacterium | reverse complement strand
TAGGTGCCCGCAACAAGAGTCCTGGCGCCACCCTGCTCTCGGCACTGGAAATGAACCTTCCCTTCTGGTGTGACAAAGACGCATGCATTCTCTGCATCTCCTTGCAGCGAACTTCGAATCATCACCCCCGCTTGGCTTGAGGGATGTTCCTTTTCAAGGGTCATGATCCGCGCCACAATCGAACCGTCTCCCTCCAGCGACCCATAGGCAAAATGGAACTGATCGGATACGCCCGCGATACCGTGGCCGGATCCCTTTGTGTCATACGCGTCGCTCGAGGCATCAAAACCCGAGTATCCTTGTGTGAAGTAGGCATTCGGATCTGGGGCCAGAGACCGATCCGCAGCAGCCTCTTCGAAAACTGCGGCACAGTTCCTCATGAGACGTAGAGCCCATTGCACGCCTTCTTCATGATTCCCACGCCTGCAATGAAGGCCAACGAGATTCTGAAAAGGGTTGAGCCAGCCATTCCGATAGTAGGCGACCCACCAAGCCTGCGAGGTTATCAGCCGCTCCAGGTACTCAACGGCTTTCCGTCCCAACAGTTCTCCTCCCCGGTGGACATCGTGCCTACAGAATTGCCCGGTCCACCACATCAACTGAAATCTCTGGCCGCGGTGTTCCGGCGTTGCATGGTCAATCATCCGGTTGAGATCGGATTCCGCTTTTTCGAATTCACCGAGGGAAATGTACAGCAGCGCCCGTTCGAGACGGCTCTCCACGTTGCAGGGATCAAGAACCAGGGCGTCTGTCTTCTGCTGAATCATGCGTTGCGTGAAGGCCTCATGCGGCAGAGCCATTTCGATCTGCCGATAGGTTGGGACAGCGGCCTCGAGCGGGACAATCCACAGTTCCGTGCCGAGATGAAGGGCAAGCCGGGATCCCTCCGGAGACGGGACCGTCTGGTAACCAGGTGGATCCAGGACATGCCAGGCCTGTTCTCCGGCGATATCGTAGATCCAGGAACCCCAGGTCGGCACCCAGGCGGTGCCGCCCCAGCATAAGCCACTGATGGCCAGCTCAGCGCCATTCGGTGAAAAGCCAACATCCCAGGTGTCCAGCGGCCAGGGCGTGGGCCATCTGGTCACAGTGGCATTTGACTGCAAATCCTCGACGACGATCTCGGTAGGGCTGGCATAGGCAAGCAACCGTTCATCTTCAGAAATGTCAAACCGTCCAGCACAGCGAGTGAACTCGCGTGGTCTCGCGTTTGGATCGTCGATCGCCACGCAGTAGACCTGTTCGTCCGTCAGGATCGACTTGAAGAAGATTCGGCGTGAATCCCCGGACCAGATCGGCCACGTGCCCTGGACCAATTTGTGGGGTGACGCTGCTTCGGGAGTCGTGATCCAGATTTCTGCGCTGCGATCGATGCTGTCCACATACCCCTTCACAAAGGCGATGTACCGGCCGTCCGGTGACCATTTCGGATGGGTGCCGCGGTTCACCAGCATGCGTCTGTTGTGCGACTCGAGATCGAACACCTCGATACCCACATTCGGCGACGCAGTGGGCATGACGATCAGAGTGGTGGTGGAGCGAGATTGGTCCCACCCCCTTGCATAGGCAATCTGTTTGCCGTCCGGTGACCAGCAACTGCTGTGGAGCCCGACGGGTCCGTTGGCGGGCAGTCGCAGGGCCCTGCCTGCCAGCCCACGATAGCTCTGTACAGCCTGCCCCATAGCCGCAAACGGCGCCTTGTGAGCCAAGGCGTCCGGGAGGGCCAAATCTCGGCCGGCGGCTATCGTGGAGATGGCGTATTCCCTGGCCAGATCTTGGATATAGTTCTCGGCGTGCGGGTACTTCTGCACTCCCCTGAGATATACATTCCTGGCCGCTTCGTAACGCCCTAGGGAGAACAGCGCTTTGAACAGACTGACCAGAAGCTCCCACTTGGCCGAGGCGAGCGCAATTCCTTGCTTTGCGTCTTCAGCCGCCGGGGCGTATTGCTCTGATTGCATGTAGCTCTGGCAGCGCTGGTAGTAGAGATCTGCCAGTTCCGTGTCGACGGTGCACAGCGCGATGGCCTCAGTGTGGTCTGAGATCGCCTCTTCAAATCGCCCGGATGCGTGGCGTGCAGCGGCACGCAGCGTATAGCCCAACGGATCGGCGGGCCGCAAGGCAATCAGGATTGCTGCGTCTTCCGAGAGCCGCCCGAAGTCCTGCAACCCATAGTACAACAGTGCCCGGGCCTTGTAGGATGGATAGTAAGTAGGATCGAGCGCCACGGCTTGGGACAGCCACGCGATCGACTGAGCCGGTGTTTCGGCCACCATAGCTCGAAGCAAATAAGCTTCAGGCGTAGACGGCATCAGGGCTTCAGCCGTCTGCCGGTACTCCTCCGCTTGCGCTCGGTCTCCGGCAAAGTAGATCCGCGCCAGCACAAAATAAGCCGCCCCGGCAAACACAGGTTCAGAGCTGGTAAGCTGCCTCGCCTCTTGTTCGGCGTCGGCCTCTCTACCCATGTCAAGAAGCAGGTTGGCGCGGAGTAACCGGACCTGGGGCCCCGATGCCGCCGGATCCAAGTTGTGCTCAATCTCATTCAGAGCCTCTTCGTACCTTCCCAGCGCGCGGTATTTCTGGGCCGTGGAGAGCGCTTGATCGGCCTCAATATGTTGCTCGAGCCTGTCTATCGTATCCAGAGCATGCTTCGCCCGATACCACATGGTGGTGCTGACAATGAAGCCGATCACGAGCGTGACCGCCAGCAGGGAAGACATCGTGACAAGCACGTGATGGCGCTGCGCAAGCTTCCTGAGGCGATAAAGCATCGCTGGTGGCCCAGCGATGAGCGGGACCCCCTTAAGGTAGTTCTCAATATCGTCCGCGAGTTCAGCGGCGGAGCGGTAGCGCTCGGAACGCTCTTTGCGCATGGCCTTAAGCGGTATCCATTCGAGTTCTCTGTGCAGGTGCTTGGCCAATGCTGCCACGTGTGTCCCGCGAGATGCAGCGACTTTCTTCGCCTCCTCACCCAGTCGTGTCAGACGCGTACTGGGTGTCTTGGGATCAGTCTCGCGGATCACCTTGCGGATGTGTTCGATCCCACTTTCACGAAGTTCTTTGGAATCGAATGGCAGGACCCCGGCAAGCAGAACATACAACAGCACACCCAAGGAATAGACGTCCGAGCGGGTGTCGATATCTTGGCCCACCATGTCCACCTGTTCGGGGCTCATGTATTCCGGCGTACCGAGCAGACGGCTATCATCCGTCGTTAGGGTCCCTTCCACCAGGGGCTGGCTGAGGGCCTTAGCCACGCCGAAGTCGATGATCTTCGGGGTCGCTTTGTCCTCTGCGCCGCGGACCAAGATATTGGACGGCTTGATATCGCGGTGGATGATACCCTTCTGGTGGGCATGCTCCACGGCGCTGCAAACCTGCTGGAACAGCCGCAGCCGCTGTTCGATGGTCAGCTTGTACCGGTCGCAGTATTCAGTGATGGGCCGGCCCTGGACGTACTCCATGACGAAATAGGGCCGGCCAGCCTCCGTCGTGCCGGCATCGAAAACGCGAGCGATGTTCGGATGGTCCAGCAGGGCCAGGGCCTGACGTTCGGCCTCGAAGCGCGCGATCACGCGTTTCGAATCCATCCCCGGCTTGATGACCTTGAGCGCTACCTGCCGTTTGATGGGCTGCTCCTGCCGAGCTAAATAAACGATCCCCATCCCCCCTTCACCCACCATGCTGATCAGCCGGTAGCGGCCGATCCAGCCGCCGGGTTGTTCCACGACTGCCGCCAGAGATGCGG
>CAZGRF010000407.1:0-3784 GCA_964527825.1 uncultured Pirellulales bacterium | reverse complement strand
GGATCGGGTATGATTGGCGCAAAACCGTGAAGGAAGAAGTAGAGTGGCCAATGGCAAGCTTTCTCAACAACATGTTTCTTGCAGACGAAAACGAGTGGCTCGGCGATGCGATCTCGAAAGATGCCGCCGACCTGGAAGCACCTGTCGACGCCGAGAACCAGGGCGATGAAGCCAGCGGCGACTTGGCGCTGCCCGATGTGATCGGCATTCTGCCCATCCGCAATACGGTGGCTTACCCCGGCACGATCATCCCGCTGGCGGTCGGCCGCGAACGCAGCAAGGCCCTGCTCGCGGATGCGGAGCCCAATGCCACCGCCATTGGCCTGCTGACCCAGCGCAATGCCGATATCGACAAACCCGGCTTCGGCGATCTTTACTCGATAGGGACGACCGCGTCGGTCTTGAAGCTCATCAAGATGCCCCAAGGGTCCATCAACATCTTCGTTCACGGCATCGCCCGGTTCAAGATCGTGGAGCGCATCGCGTCCGAGCCCTATCTGAAGGCCCGAATCAAGGTGCTGAACGTCAGGACCCGAATGACCAAGCAGCTTCAGGCACTCATCGTCAGCGTGCGGCAGACTGCCAACCGCGTCGTCGCGCTCAGTCCCAATGTGCCCGAAGAGGCCTCGGTCCTGCTGGAGAACATCGAGGACCCATCGGCACTGGCCGACTACCTGGCCGCGAACCTGAGCATGGAGATCTTCGAGAAACAGCAGTTGTTGGAGGAGCTGGACCCGGTCAAACGCTTGGAGAAGGTCTCGGTGGTTCTGGCGCATCAGTTGGAAGTGCTCGAATTGAGCCATAAGATCCAGGGCCGCGTCAGGGAGTCGATCGACAAGAGTCAGCGTGAGTACTTCCTGCAGGAGCAACTCAAGGCTATCCAGTCGGAACTGGGCCAGCAGGACGTCAGGACGGAAGAGCTCCGGGAGGTCAGGCAGAACATCGCCAAGGCCAAGATGCCCAAGAAGGTTGACGAGGAGGCACTGCGCGAGCTGGATCGACTCAGCAGGATACCGCCCGCGTCACCCGAATACAGCGTGATTCGGACGTATCTGGACTGGGTCTGCGAATTGCCCTGGTCGGTGCAGACCGAAGATCAGCTCGAAATCGACAAGGCCGAGCGCGTGCTGAACCGGGACCACTACGATCTGAAGAAGGTCAAGAAGCGCATTCTCGAATTCCTGGCGGTGCGCAAGCTCAACCCCAGGGGTAAGAGTCCGATCCTGTGCTTCATCGGCCCGCCCGGCGTCGGCAAGACCTCGCTGGGCAAATCCATCGCCCGCTCAATGGGCCGCAAGTTCGTCCGCGTTTCTCTGGGCGGAATTCGCGACGAGGCGGACATCCGTGGCCACCGCAGGACCTACATAGGCGCCCTGCCGGGGCGAATCCTCCAGGAACTGCGCAAGTGCCACAGCCGCAACCCCGTCTTCATGTTGGACGAGCTGGACAAGATCGGCGCCGATTTCCGAGGCGATCCCGCCAGCGCCCTGCTGGAGGTGCTGGACCCCGAGCAGAACAATACCTTCTCCGACCACTACCTGGATCAGCCGTTCGATCTGTCCAAGGTGATGTTCATCGGGACGGCCAACTACACCGAGCCGATCCCCCCTGCCTTGTTCGACCGGATGGAAGTCATTGACCTGCCCGGGTACACCGAGCCGGAGAAACTCAGCATCGCCAAGCGCTACCTGGTTCCGCGGCAACTCAAGGAGCACGGGTTGAAGAAACTGCAACTGACCATCAAGGACGAGGCGGTCCTTGGCATCATCCGCAGTTACACGCGGGAAGCAGGCGTGCGTAACCTCGAAAGGCACATCGCCGCGGTCTGCCGGGCCGTGGCTACGAAGGTCGCCCGAGGGACGGCCCGGCGTGCGACCGTCGACAGGAAGGGTCTCGCGGAGATTCTGGGCCCCACCCAGTACGAATCGGAACTGGCTCTGCGAACGGGGATTCCAGGCGTCGCCACCGCCTTGGCCTACACGCCGGTCGGCGGCGAACTGCTGTTCATCGAGTCCGCGGCCATGCCGGGCAAGGGGCAACTGCAACTGACCGGCCACATCGGCGACGTGATGAAAGAGAGCGCCCAGGCCGCCTTCTCGGTCGTCAAGGCTAACGCCAAAAGCCTCGGGATCGGTGAAGAACAGTTCGCCAAACATGACTACCACATCCACGTCCCGGCCGGGGCGATCCCCAAGGACGGCCCCAGCGCCGGCGTCGCCATGTTCACCTCGCTGGTTAGCTTGCTGCTGAAGAGGCCGAGCCGGCCTGACGTCGCCATGACAGGCGAAATCACCCTGCGCGGGCTGGTCCTGCCCATCGGCGGACTGAAGGAGAAGATCCTGGCGGCCAAACAAGCGGGCATCAAGACCGTCATCCTGCCGGCCCGAAACAAGAAGGACATCCCCGACATTCCGGACGAGGCCAAGAAGGGCCTGGAGTTCGCGCCGGTCAAGAACACCCAGGAAGCATTGAAGATCGCCCTCGGCTTAGACTGACGTATCAGCCGGCATCCGCGTTCGATATGGCTCCGACCACCGCCACCACGTCGTGCATGGCCGCCACATCGTGAACTCTCACGATGGAGACGCCGGCCGCAACGCAGAAGGCGACTGCGGCGGCGGTACCGAAGACGCGCTGCGAAGCCGCATCCCTGCCGGTGAGTTCTCCGATGAAGCGCTTGCGGCTGGCCCCGACCAGGACCCGGTAGCCACTCGCAACGAACCGATCGATGTGCTTGAGCAACAGGAGGTTGTGCTGTAAGGTCTTGCCGAAGCCGATGCCCGGATCGATGAAGACGCGCTCTTGAGAGATGCCGAAGGACTCGGCTCGCTGGGCGCGTTCGATCAGAAAACCGAGCACCTCCTCGACCACATCGCTGTAGCGCGGCTCTCTCTGCATGGTCGCGGGTGTACCCTGCATGTGCATCAGAATCACCGGGACTTCAGAGGCAGCCGCCAGCTCGGCCATGCGGTCGCCAGACAGAGCGGTGATGTCGTTGAGGATAGCCGCACCGGCATCAAACGCCGCGCGCGCGACCTCGACGTTGTTCGTGTCGACACTGATCGGGATGATGCACTGCTCCTTGAGACCTGCAATCACCGGGGCTATACGGTGAATCTGCTCGGTCGCAGAGACCGGCTCCGAGCCGGGCCGAGTCGATTCACCACCGACATCGAGGATCGCGGCCCCTTCGGCCGCCATCCGCAAGCCGTACGTAATCGCCCTGCCAGCATTGAGGAATTGGCCGCCATCGCTGAACGAGTCGGGTGTGACGTTGAGAATGCCCATCACCAGGCACCCGGACGAGAAATCCAGGTTTCCCTTGGGCCATCGCAGTAGGTCGCCTTTCCCCGCCGTCATGAGTCGCGTCCCTGGACCTTGAAGCCAATTCCCTGCAGCTTAGCCGCCAAAGCACCCGCGGGATCGTCAAGGACAACGGTCGTGCTGTGGAACTCGCGGCGGACGGGGTAGTTCTTGCGCAAAGCATCGAAGAACCGGCCCCGCGTCTGCGGCGGTTCATCGGTGATTCGCCTCAAGTCGGCATCGTCGCGCTTGATGCTGTAGACCACCTCGGCGGCCGCGGCCAGCACGGCTTCATCGTCATGCCCACTGGTGTCCAGATCGAGTCGCGGAACGTCCGCCGCGGGCAGGAAGTCCGGCGCGCGGTGTTTCGGGTCCAAGCCGAAATGCTTGCACACGGCCCCATAGATCATAATCATGCCCGCGATCTTGCCGTCGAGTGAGTAGCCCGCGATGTGCGGCGAGCCCAGATCAACCATCGTCA
>CAZGRF010000406.1:2235-3790 GCA_964527825.1 uncultured Pirellulales bacterium | reverse complement strand
GTCATCGAGGACCTGGATTCCTCCAACAAGACCTATCTCAATGGCGAGGCGATTCGCAAAGCCGAGATCAAGACGGGTGATGCAATTCGCATTACCGATTTCCATATCGAGGTCAGCCTCGAAGATACGCCCCAGGCGGATCACGCCGCGCAGTTCGAGGACACGCTGAACCTGGAAGCGGGGCTGGCCACGCCGGCCCACGAGACCGTGGTGCGCAAGCCGGACGCCGGTCACGCGCCCGCGATGCGACTGCCCGCCAAGCGCCTGACCGATTTCTCGCAGGCGTGCGACGTCATCTGCAAGGCCCAGAATCTGGAGGAGCTGCTCGTGACGCTGCTGAACATCGGCCTCCAGCAGTTCAGCGGCTTCCATACGTGGTGCGCCTTGCGGGAGCAGCCGAACGGGCCGATGACTTACCACGCGGGCAAACGCCGGGACGGCAAGCCCGTGGACCTGGGTGAGTTGATGCTCGCCGACAAGATCAATCAGGCGGTCGAGCGAGGCCAGTCGCTGGTGATGCCGCGGGTCGCGGCCGACCTTGAATCCAAAGAGCGCATTCGCTCGGCGCTGATCGCGGCCATCCGAGGTCCGGCCGGTTGCTACGGAGTCATCTATATCGACAACGCCATGGTCCACGACCACTATACACTTGGCGATCTCGACTACCTCATGCTGGTTGCCATGCACACCGCTGCCGTTCTCAACAAGTTCACCACCTGAAGCGCATCGGGTTTGGTTTGCCGCTCGTAGTGACGCCGCAAGGCTTTTCAGTTCGGACACCCTCATGGGGAGCTTTTGCGATTGACTTCGGCAGAGGCGGGTGATACAATCTTCATTGTGGTGCAGCGCGAGGTCTTTCCGCGGCGATAGATGCGGATAATTGCCTGCGGAGGTTCTGAGGCCCGTACGGGAGGAGATTTGGCATGTTTTGGCAGAACACCAATGTCGTGACATTTCTCGTGGCCATTGCTATGTCCCTGGCGGTGTTGGCTCCGGCCGGCGCCCTCGATCTCGGGCCGGAGGAGATCGTCGAAGCCAACGGCGTCGATATCGTGGTGCCGGGCTATTCGGTTCCTTCGTTCGAGGATTGGAACAACGATTTGCTCAAGGACCTGATCGTCGGCGAGGGCAGTCCCTCCCTTGGGAAAGTGCGCATCTATCTCAATGTCGGGACCGAAGCCGAGCCGCAATTCGACAGCTTCTTCTACGCACAGTCAGGCGGCTTCGATCTGACCTGCCCGCCCTCCGGGTGCCTGGGCTGCTTCCCGCGCGTGGTCTATTGGGATGCGGACGACCGCAAAGACCTGCTCGTCGGCCAGTCTGACGGGACCGTGATGATATTCCTGAACGTCGGTACGGACGAGGACCCCACGTTTGATTATGGTGCGCTCTTGAAGGTCGGCGCCGAGGACGCCCTCACGCTCGACGTTGGCTATCGAGCTACGCCGACCCCGCTGGATTGGAACGGCGACGGACTGCTCGATCTGGTGGCGGGGGCGTATGATGGGGCGATTCACATCTATTACAATTGCGGCTGCGGCGGTGCGTTGCCGCC
>CAZGRF010000406.1:0-2135 GCA_964527825.1 uncultured Pirellulales bacterium | reverse complement strand
GGCTCGTCGCGCTCGCGCCCATCTGTCTGCCACTGGACCGGCGACGGCCATTTCGGTCCCAAGGACGGCTACTGGGATGTCCTCGTCGGCTCCGCCGACGGCAAGATTCACCTCTACCGTGGCATCGCCAAAGTCGGTGACTTCGACGCCGACGGTGATATCGACGTGGACGATCTGAGGCTGTTTGTCGAGGCATGGCGCCAGCCCGACCCGCCGGCGAACAGTCCGGCTGACCTCAACGCCGACGGTGTCCTCGACTACCTCGACCTCGAACTCTTCGTTGATCTCATGCTCGCTGCCAACCCTCCCGCCGAGCCGGATGCCGCCGAGTAGGAAGCCGCCCGCGCCGCGCGCCAGCGCACAATCAGCGCCGGACGTTGACAGGTTTTGGCCCGTTCGGTAAGATGCTCCTTCTTTGTCGTGCGGTTGCCGCAGGACTACATTGGGGTGTCTCGAATGGGCAAGAGCAAGATCACGGTGGTCGGGGCGGGCAATGTCGGCGCGACGACGGCCCACATTGCAGCGACCAGGAAGCTGGGGCAGGTTGTTCTGCTGGACATCGTCGAAGGTCTGGCCGAGGGCAAGGCGCTCGACATGGCCGAGGCCAGTCCGATCTATCCGTCGGACCAGCGCGTCCTGGGCACAACCGACTGGGCGGCCACCGGCGGCAGCGACGTGGTCATTGTCACCAGTGGCGTGCCGCGCAAGCCGGGCATGAGCCGCGACGAGCTGCTCGCGACCAACACGAAGGTCATCAAGAGCGTTAGCCGGAAGATCGCCGAGCATTCCCCGGATGCTTTTGTCATCGTAGTCTGCAATCCGCTCGATGCGATGGTCTACGCGGCCGCCAAGGTCACAGATTTCCCCAAGCAGCGGATCATGGGCATGGCCGGGGCGCTGGACTCCGCTCGCTTCTGCTACTTCCTGGCGACCGAATTGAACGTTTGCGCCGACGACGTCAAATGCGTGCTCATGGGCGGGCACGGCGATGACATGGTTCCATTGCCCAGATTCACGTCTGTTAGTGGAATCCCTATTTCCCATCTTCTCCCAGACACCAAGATTGCCGAGATTGTGGATCGGACGCGTAGAGGCGGGATTGAGATCGTCAACCTGCTTGGCTACAGCGCCTACTACGCACCTGCTACCGGTGCGGTGAAGATGGCCGAGGCCATTCTCGCGGACACCAAGCGTGTTTTCTCATGCTGCGCCTACTGCGACAAAGAGTACGGCGCGGGCGGATACTTTGTCGGCGTGCCGGTCGTACTGGGCGAAGAAGGGGTCGAGCGAGTTATCGAGTTGCACCTGAACGATTCGGAGCGCGCTCAGTTTGCCGAGTCACTGGCTCACGTCAAAGCGCTTGTCACCACAGTCGATACGCTGCTGTAAACGCCGAAATGCGCCCGGGTTTTCCTTGCCATCAGCGCAACGCTGATATAGACTCCCCACTCTCAATACGGCAGTGGCAGAAGGGGTATAAGAGCGCATGGAACTGATAAAGAAGATCAAGCAGGCCGAAGCAGAGTCGCAGCGGATCATCGAGCAAGCCAAGGCCAAGACCGCCAGCGACGCCGAAGAGGCGCGCAAGCAGCGGGCCGCGGCGCAAGCTGAGGCGGAGCAGGCCAGGCGAAAAGCGATTGATGCTGCGGTGGCAGAGGCGAAATCGCAGGGACAAGCGGAGGCGGCCGGCTTGAAGGCCGAAGCTGAAGGTCGGCGCGCGCAGCTTCGCCAAGAGACCGAAGGCAAGATCGGCGCCGCCGTCGACAGAGTCGTCAGCTACCTGAGAGGCTGAGCATGGCCATTGTGCAGATGGCGAAGGTATTGATTGTCTGCCACCGTTCGCAGGCCTCCGATCTGTTGGAGGTTCTACAGCAGAAAGGTATCTGCCAGGTGCTCAACGCGCAGGAGGCGATGGTCAGCAAGGAATTCCCGGAGCTTGCTGATACGACGCGCAAACCGAGGGACATTGAATTGATGCTTGCGCGCCTGGAGAAGGCCGTCGCCTTTCTCAAGAGCTACGCCGCACCGGCCAAGGGTTTAGCCGCGGCGCTGGCGCCGCGGGCGGTGGTCGATGAGCCCTCTTACAACAGGGTCGTGGGAGATGAAGGGGTCCTCGAAGTTGTCGATCAGTGCGA
>CAZGRF010000405.1:0-3811 GCA_964527825.1 uncultured Pirellulales bacterium | reverse complement strand
CGAATCGGAGCGATCGGCACGGTAGAAACGCTCGAACAGGTGCGACTGCTGTTCGGCGGTCAGCCCGATCCCCTGGTCGTAGACACTCACCTCGATGGTGGAGTCCTGCATGGTGGCGGAAACCGTCACACTGCTGCCACCGTCAGGGGATTACTTGACGGCATTCGACACCAGATTACGCACCACCTGATCGAGCCGCAGCGGGTCGCCCATCACCTTCGGCAGGTGGTCAAGATTCACCAGGTTGAAGGTATGTTTGAGGTTGCTCTCCTGATAGGCCTCGACCACGGACTGAACGATCGGCTCGATATCGACCGACTCAAACGATATCTCCAGCCCGCGCCTGGCCTGGATGCGGGCAACATCAAGCAGGTTGTCGACCAGCCCACCCAGTTTGGTCGACTGCTCATAGATGAATTCCATATAACGGTCGCGACGCTGTTCGGTCAGATCGCGGGTGCGCAGGATTTCGCTGAAGCCCTGCAATTCGGTGAAGGGCAGTTCGCGCATCTTGAGCGGTGATTCGCTCGCACCGGCGGCGACCATTGCGTAGTAGCTGCTGGGCATCGACGGCCACTCGACGAGCCAGACGCCCGCCTCGTGGTAACCGAACACGCTGCCCGGTAGCGGGATGTCGAGCGATCCGACCAGCACGTCGCTGGCTGAACCCCGGTCGATGTTGCCGTCGGCAACCGGGTGGAAGTCGGCCAGGCCCCGGATCGATGATTTGAGGTTGGTTGGCACCAGGCAGACCGCTTCACTGCCCGCGTTCTCCGGGTGCTCCATCAGTTCGTCGTAGTCGTCGCCGAAGGGGTCGTGGGTGTCGTCTATGGCGTCGGCCTGGGCCTTGTAGTGGTCGTCGGTGGCCGGGGCATCGGAACCGGCGATCACCTGGTAGGTGTCGGTGTCGCCGTTGGCCAGGCCTTTGATGCTGAGTGAGCCGTGTCCGCCCCACTCGTCGTCATTGTGCGTCTAGCCGTTCTTGCAGAACAGGGCCGCCAGGATGTGGTCGCGCGTCCAGCGCTTGTCGCCTTCCAGCAGCGCGGTAGTGATGTTGTTGGCCTCGCCGACCGTCATCGACAGGCGGGCGAGGTGATTCGCGCCCCAGGCGTTGCCCGACCCCTGGATGGGGAAGGCAACCTCGTACTTGCCTCCGACCTGGATCGGACGGGCACGCCCATCCTGATCTATCGGCTGGCTGCGGGTCTGGGTCGCCGTCCTGAAGACGACCTTGAAGTCGGTGGTCTTGCTGGCGAACAGCTGCATCAGCGCGTCGAGCTGGCGGTTGTGCTCGTCAATCGACTGCTGGATCGCAGTGCTGACGACGGCGACACCGGCTTCTGTCACGCGCTGGTCGAACATGTGCTCAAGGTTGACGAATCCGTACAGTGGTGTGGTCATGTGCTATTCTCCTCTGCCCGGCCTACCGGTGATCCACACAGAGGAGCCTGGCGTAATCGCTGCCAAGCGTCTCTGCCGTGCCCGGAACGACCCGGCCAACTTTGACCGAGTGAACCCCGGCATTGGAGACGGCCACCGAGACGTCTTCGTCGCCGTCACCGGTCAGGCTCGATCCGTCGGCGGTAATCGCGCCGACGTTCCGGCTGTCCAGGTCGCCGACGAAGGTGACGGTGTACGAAACACCGGCGGTGCCGGTGACGCGCGCGTTGCCCGCGCCGATGGTCGACAGCGCTTCGAGCGCTTCCTGCACGGTTGCGGGAGTCGCGTTGTAAGCGATGGCGCTCGTCTCTTCTTCATCGTAGGTCAGCGTGAAGGTGCCGCCGGTGGGAGAACCCTCGACGGTGAGGGTGACGACTTCGTCTTCGCCGGGTTCGGCGTCAGAGATTCCACCATCGGTGGCCGAGAGCCAGAACTCGGCGTCGTAGTCGTAGCCGCTCAGATCGAAACCGGCCAGCACGCCCTGGCGGACGGCTGTCACTGGCTGCCCGGCGATTACCGAGCGAACCGCCGTTCCCCACACCTTCGCCTCCGTCGCGTCGGTGGCGTTGGCCAGGGTGAACCTGCCCGTCGAACCGTCGATCCGCACCTCCTGCCCGGCGTCGATGTCCTCGGCGGCGGGCAGGGTAGCCTGGACGAAGGTGTTGCCCCATTCTTCGAGCTGCTGCTTGAAGGTGGGGAGTTTGATCAGGTCTTGCAGGTTGGGCGTTGTCGGTTCGTCCGTATTGTCGCCGTCTTCCTCGTCGGCGTCCGGGTCGTCACCCGTGTTCTGCCTGTCCTTGCTGCTGCCACCGCCGGGCGTGCCATCGTCGGCGAAGCCCATCCAGAGAAGCGGAAATAGGAATGAAAACAGCCTGTTGAACGTCCTGAACATCACTCTCTCCTGTAACCGTGTTGGGCGGCTGATCAGAGGTCAGCCGCTGCCGCCATTCACGTTGGCGTGGAATCAAAAAGGCTCTGCTATCAAGGTAGCAGAGCCTCGTCAAGACTCCCTGCGATGTTGACTGCGAGTCCAATTTCACGAATTGGGTGGGAAATGTTGCGCTTCCTGCAACATCCTTATGATATAATGATTCATGCTGCTTGATGTAACAGACGGTATCATAAGGAATGAAGCATGAGTCGTGCAATGGGTCGGGTGCTGCGGCTGCAACGTATTGAAGAACTCCTGCTTATCTCTACCGACGGCCTGACAATTCAAGAGATCGCCAATAGATTGAATGTTCATCGCTCGACCGCCTGGCGAGATATTCAAACCCTCTCACAGGAACTGCCCATCTACCAGGAAGGCAGCCGCTACGCAATCGACCGCGGTCATTACCTGATAAATGTCCGTCTGAATCGCGGCGAGTCGCTGATGCTCTATCTCGCCATGCGCGGCGTCATTCGCCAGATGACCCATATTCCTCCCAGTATGCTGTCGGCGAGTGAGAAACTAACTTTTGCTCTCCAGCATCCCTCTGCCGACCAACTGGCAGAGTGTCTCCAGCAGTATCAGTCTGAACGCTTACCCGATCCAGATCGGGCGGAGGTCTGGGAAGTCTTGATTGAGGGCTGGCTGGAACAAATCGCTGTGCGTTTCACGTATCGAAAGTTCCACGCCGAACATCCAACCGAGTACGAAATTCACCCCTTACTCTTTGAGCCAGCCGTTCTCAGCGAAGGGGTCTATGTCATCGGCTACAGCGTGACGCATGGGGAGTTGAGAACCTTCAAGGTTGAACGCATGTTGTCGGCAAGGCTGACCAGCCAGTATTTCGAACGCCAGGACAGTCTCAATATCGACGATTTGCTGCGGCATGCCTGGGGAATCTGGTATGGCGAAGAGTTGACCACTGTTCGCCTCCGATTCACTGATCCAAGAGTCGCTCGCCGAGTCAAGGAAACGCTCTGGCATCCGTCGCAGCGCATTTACGATCTGCCAGGTGGCGGCGTCGAATGGGTGGTCGAGGTGGCCGGGACCCTGGAATTAGTTCCCTGGATCAGGGGCTGGGGATCGGCTTGCGAGGTACTTGAACCTGGCAAACTGCGCCGGTTCATCTCCGACGACATGCGCCGCGCGGCCAGTCTATATCGGGAGTAAAAACATGACAGACCCGTTAGCTCGTCTATGGGCCAAGACCAATAGGGAAAAAGAGAATGGTGTCATCCATCTATTGATTTATCACCTGATCGACGTCTCTCAGGTTGCCCTGGCAATGTGGAATCTCTCGTTCGGCGAAAGCCTGCGGCTGTACTTTGCGAATACGCTCGGTCTTAATCGGGACGAGGCCAGTCGTCTGCTCGCTTTCTGGATCGGCCTGCACGATATTGGGAAAGCAGAGTTGCTCGCGCCTGGCCATGAGAAAATTAG
>CAZGRF010000404.1:0-3820 GCA_964527825.1 uncultured Pirellulales bacterium | reverse complement strand
GGCTGGGCCCTAACTCCAGGAGCAAGTACTTGATGTCGGCGGCTTCTTTGAGATAGGACAGAAACGCACGACGCAAGGCGTAGTTGACGGCCATCCCGTGCGACTCCCCCGTCAGGATGACCTCGTACCCATCGATGGTATCCTCGAAGATGTTGGCGGGGATATCGAACGCACCGTCCGCCGCCGAGGGTATGGGCGCGCTGTTCCGCTTGAGGTATTCCTGCATCCGCCCCGTGCCGTCGTCCCGGCACGTACAGCCCAGCAACACGCCGCACACGAGACCTACATGCATGCATCGGACAGCCGTCTTCTTCATAGTACGATAGCGATCCTGGCCCCCAGCCCGCACGGCACGCCCGGCCTTGAGGACAATCCTGGTATTACTTGGCGAACAGCTTCTCGGACGATTCCTTGGATCGCGCCAGTCCCTCTGCGCCGATCACAATAGACAGAGTCTTGCTCTCGGCGGTGGAGATGCAGCCCTTCTCATGAAGCTGGTCCATCGTGTGCCAGTCAAACGATTTCCAGGCCCGCGCCCTGCGGACCGACGTAGCTCCGCGGGGCGAACCTCACACTTCAGCCCGGCTGGCCGTTGGCTTTGAGCTTGTTATGGCAGTCGTTGCAGAGGACGAAGCACTCGTCGTCCTTCTCCGCCACCCAGCAGGAATCGCCAACGCCGAGCGTTGCCTCGCAGCCGTCGCAATGCTCGTGCGTCCACGCGCCCTCCTCAATCGAGAACAGGCCGGGATCGAAGTCCTGGCCATCGTAAGGGCACATGACCTTCCAACCTCCCTCGAATGGGAACCAACGACCTGCCCCGGCCTCATCAACAGCCCGCTTGATCTCCGATGGAATCTCCTGCCCTTGAGGAATGAGAGCCACGAGGGCGTCCATCCCAGCGAGAGTGCGTCTCTCGAACATTTCGGCTCGAAGATCTCTGACCCAATCCCCTTGCTCATTCAACGGGTCGGTCTCGTCTTGTCCAGATGACCCCATGCGCACCTCCGTTTCGCGATCAACGCTGTATACCGCTCGCTATTAGATGCCCCGGCGGGCCACGCCGCCGGAAGGCCGTCGAGGTCCACAGCCATGGCCGTCAGAACCGCGCGAGGCCAAGCATATCGGAATTGCCCCTGGACGACAAGGGTTCCGGTGCTCTTGAGGCCATCCAGCGGCCCAGGCCCGACAAAACGGTAAAGAGGCGGTTTGCTTTTTCGGACGAAGCTGAGTATACTCATTGGTTTGTGCCGACCCCGCGAGAGTGGATATATACCGCGGGCGGGTTCGGCTGCAACGGGGACGGAAGACCAAAACCCGGTCGGTTTGGAATATGGCGGAACGAACGGAAAAGGCCATCAGGATCGAGGGTGCCGCCGAGCACAACCTCAAGAACATCAACCTGAGCATCCCACGCGACAAGCTCGTGGTCATTACGGGCATCAGCGGCTCGGGCAAGAGCTCGCTGGCCTTCGACACGATCTACGCCGAGGGCCGCCGCAAGTATGTGGAATCGCTCAGCGCCTATGCCCGGCAGTTCCTCGAACAGATGCAGAAGCCCGCGGTGGGCGACATCTCGGGCCTGCCCCCGACCATTGCCATCGAGCAGCGCAGCGCCAGCAGCAACCCGCGCTCGACGGTGGCCACGACGACGGAGATCTACGACTATTTTCGCCTGCTTTTCGCCCGGGTGGGCCGGCCTCATTGCTGGGTGTGCGGGCGGGAGATCACCAGCCAACACTCCTCGCAGATCGTCGAGTCGATCCTGACGCACCCGGAAGGGACGAAGATTCAGGTCTGCGCCCCGCTGGTACGCGGCAAGAAGGGTGAGCACAGGGACATATTCGCCAACGTTCAGCGGGAGGGATTCGTGCGTGTCCGCGTGGACGGCGGTGTCTACGACGTCCGCAATGTCCCGGAGCTGGACAAGAACAAGAAGCACGACGTCGCCGCCGTGGTGGATCGCCTGATCATCAAGCAGGGAGTCCGCATCCGCCTGGCCGACTCGATCGAGACGGCGCTGAAGCTGGCCGAGGGGATACTCCTGGTCCTGCTTCAGGTGCCGGATGCCGACAAGGCCAAGGGCGGCAACGGGCACTGGGAGGAAGCAATCTACAGCGAGAAGTTCGCGTGCCCTGAGCACCCGGAGGCCAGCCTGGAGGAGCTCTCGCCGAGGCTGTTCAGCTTCAACAGCCCCTACGGAGCCTGCCGCAGTTGCGACGGGCTGGGCACGATTCTCGAATTCGACCCTGATTTGATCGTCCCGGATAAGAGCGTCTCGCTGGAAAACGGCGCGATCGACGCCTGGCGCAAAGGCGGCAAGCGGATGAACATCTTCTACAACCGCCTCGTCAAGCGGTTCTGCCGGTTGGCCGGCATCAGCAAAGCCAGTCCATACGAGGAGATCCCCGCCGAACTGCGGCACATCCTGATGTACGGCACCACCGATGCGGACCGCGAGAAGTATGGGTTGTCATTCGAAGGTGTCATCCCGAATCTGACGCGGCGCTGGAAGAACACCACCAGCGATTACGTTAAAGCCAGGCTGCACAGCTATTTGTCCGAACAGCCCTGTCGGAGCTGCAAGGGGGCGCGGTTGCGTCCCGAAGCCATCGCCGTGACCGTCGGGGGCAAGAACATCCGTGAGTTGACCGAGCTGGGCGTCGGAAAGGCGCAGAAGTTCTTCGGCAAGCTCAAACTGAACGAAGAGCAGACTGTCATCGCGGCCCAGATCCTCAAAGAAATCAAGGCCCGCTTGAAGTTCATGGTCGACGTCGGCCTCGGATACCTGACGCTTGACCGAATCAGCGGCACGCTGGCCGGTGGCGAGGCCCAGCGGATTCGCCTGGCCACCCAGGTCGGCAGCGGCCTCGTCGGCGTCTGCTACGTTCTGGACGAGCCGACCATCGGCTTGCACAACCGCGACAACGACCGGCTGTTGGGCATCCTGCAGCGGTTGAGCCGGATCGGCAACACGGTGATCGTCGTGGAGCACGACGAGGACATTATCCGGGCAGCCGATCACATCATCGACATCGGTCCGGCCGCAGGCAAGCACGGCGGTGAGTTGGTCGCCCAGGGGACGCTCAAAGACATCATCAAGTGCGAGCGGTCCCTTACCGGCGAGTACCTCAGCGGCAAGAAGCGCATCGCCCTGCCGGCCAGACGCCGCAAGTACAATCTCCGCAAGTGCATAGAAGTCAAGGGCGCCGCTGAAAACAACCTCAAGGAGATCGACGTCAAGTTCCCGCTGGGTGCGTTCATCTGCGTGACGGGGGTCTCGGGCTCGGGCAAGAGCACACTGGTCAGCCAGATTCTCCTGCGAGCCCTCAAGCGCCGGCTCTATCAATCACGTGAGAAACCTGGCAAGCACAAAAACGTCCTGGGGATTTCGCAGATCGACAAGGTGATCGAGATCGACCAGTCCCCCATCGGCAAAACCCCGCGGAGCAATCCGGCCACGTACACGGGGGCCTTCGACCAGATACGCAAGCTCTTCGCGATGACGCGCGAGGCCAAAATCCGCGGCTACCAGGCGGGCCGGTTCAGCTTCAATGTCAAAGGCGGCCGCTGCGAGTCGTGCCGGGGACAAGGGACCAAGAAAATCGAGATGCACTTCCTGCCCGACGTGTACGTAACGTGCCAGGAGTGCAAGGGAACGCGGTACAACCGGGAGACGCTTCAGGTAACGTACAGAGGCAAGAACATCGCCGACGTTCTCGATATGCGCGTCGAAGATTCCGTGGATTTCTTCGCCAACTTCCCGGTGATCGTGCGGATTCTCAAGACCCTGACCGATGTCGGCCTGGGCTACGTGCAGCTT
>CAZGRF010000403.1:0-3824 GCA_964527825.1 uncultured Pirellulales bacterium | reverse complement strand
TTCCAGCGGCGCAACATTCCCTTCCACATCCGCGGCGGCCTGCGTTTCTTCGAGCAGGCGCACATGAAGGACATCCTCTGTTACCTGCGCATCATGCAGAACCCGACGGACGAGCTGGCCTGGTTGCGGCTGCTGAAGATGCTGCCACGCGTCGGCAGCGCGTTGTCACGACGGGTCTGGCGACACATCAGTGACTCTGCTGATCCGATGAAAGAGGTCTTCACCGTCGAGACAGCCAGCCTCCTGCCGACCAGCGCCCGGCCCTTCTACGAAGACTTTGCCTTGTTGCTTAAGGACGCCCGCGAGATCGATTCGCCCGCCGAAGTCATCGACCTGGCGCTCAAACGTTCTTACGATGACTACCTCGTCTCCCACTACGACGGCGCGTCACTGCGACGGGAGGATATCAAGGCTCTGGCCAACTTCGCGTCGCAATACCAGAACGTCGAGGCGTTCCTGGCGGATGTCGCGCTGGCGGGGGAGTTCTCCGGCGAGAACGTTGTCTCCGGTCCGGAAGAGCAAGAGTTCGTAATCCTCAGCACCGTCCATCAAGCCAAGGGCCTGGAATGGCCCATCGTCTTCATCCCATGGATGGCCGATGGCCGTTTCCCCAGTGACATGGCGATGAACCGCCAGGACGAGCTGGAGGAGGAGCGGCGGGTCTTCCACGTGGCCGTCACGCGCGCCCGCGACGAGCTTTACCTGGTCGTCCCGGAAGTCTACCGCAATCGCGGCGGCAACCTCATCATGATGAAACCCAGCCGCTTCCTCACCGAGCTGTCGAAAGACCTTACGGAACCCATGGAACTCGAAGAGGGCCTGCCCCACCTTATCGGCGGGGCGGAGCCCAACCTGTTGCCTCCGGCTGAGTAAGCACACCGCGTGCGAGTAGGTGTCTGGCCAACTGCACCCTGTTCCACCTCAATCATCAATTCTGTGGCTCCCACCGCAGGTGCGGATAGTCCTGTCCTTCGACAATCCACCAGATGCCTACTGCACCCTCTTCACCACTCGGATATCGTCGATGTACAGGATGCCAGAGGCATTCTGACTGGGCCGCATATTGTCGCCGATGCCGATTTGCATACTCGTGACGTGCTCTGTGTTCGCTCCAACGGCCGCCAGGCTGCTCAGCGGAATGATCCAGGGTATCCATGTGTCGGCCAGGACAGCGTTCGGATCGGGATTGAATACCGTCTTACCGTTGACGGCGACGTAGAACGCATCGACGCCGTTATCAGCGACGCCGCGGAACCATAGCACCAATGCCACCGGGTCGGCGGCGGTCCAGTCCTGCGCCGAGTCGAAGACTCGGTAGGCCCTGGAATTGACTATGCCTTTTGTGTTGGTGTAGTAGAACGGCATGGATTGCAGGCCGGAGTGAACGATGCTCTGCTCGGCATACGGCGGGTCGAAATGGCCCACGATCCCGCCATTGGGCAGCACATCGTAGGGATCGACCCAGGCAGAGAATATCTCATGGCCTGGCACGTCATTGTAGTCCTCGAAATCGTCGACCACGAAAGCCACTGCATCATCGCCAAGCAACTCCCACCACAACCTCGGATAATCCTGGCCTTCGAGAATCCACCAGATGTCGTCAGTGCCGTTCTCGATCTCATCGATGAAATCCCATCCAGCGTCGAGGAACGTACCGGCAGTCTGCATCTCGGCGGTTGTCTTGCCGGTCCCCCCGTCGCTGAGCGTCTGGGCCGAACGCCCAGTGTCCCAGAAAGAGGCAAGCACTTGGCCCGTGTTCCAGCCCAGCATGCCACCGACGTTCGAAGTTCCGCTGACCCGGCCAGTGCTGTAGCTACCGGTGATACTGCCCGAACTGGCGCCCGCGAGACCGCCGACATACTTCACGCCGGCGACCGCGCCGGTGCTGTAACAATCAACAATGCTGCCACCGTAGCTTCTGCCCACGAGACCGCCGACGAACTTGTTGCCGGTGGTCATTCCCCGACTGTGACTGCGAGTGACGATGCCGGTGCTGTAGCCTGCTAGCCCGCCGATGCCGTCCGTTCCGCTGACCGTAGCGGTGCTGTAGCTGTTGGCGATGTTGCCGCTGCTGGAACCCACAAGGCCGCCGGTGGACCAGTCTCCGGTGACCACACCGGTGCTGCGACAGTCGGTGATGCTGCCCCAGCTTGCGCCCGCGAAGCTGCCAACGAGGTGTCCCGAACCATTGAGATCCACCTTTTCCACGCCCAGATTGGAGATCACCCCGCCAGGCGCCAATTTCCCGGCCAGACCCAGGTAGCGTTCACCCTGGATATGAAGATGGCTGATCACGTGGCCATTACCATCGAAGAAGCCGCCAAACCAGGGGATGACTGCCACGGACCAGGTGATTCCCGCCAAATCCAGGGAGGCTTCCAGGCGGTAGTAGGCCTGGGGCTCGAGCCATACCATTCCCAGGCCCCAGGCATCGCGAATCAGATAAGGGTCTTCCGCGGTTCCCGATCCTTCGAGCAGCACGGGTCCTTCATCCGCAAGGTACCGTAGCGTGGGGTACTGGCCAGGCGACATTTGCCAATAATCGCTGGTCCCATTGACAGACTCATCGGCCAGATCCCATCCGGTACTGAGGTAGGTCTCGACGTCTTGCATCTGGGCCGTGCTCAGACCCACGCCGCAGGCACTGGCGGTCCGCCCCGAGGTTTGCATGTCCCAGAAACTTGAGATGACGGTCTTGCCGGGGCTATACCCCGCGAGGCCGCCGACACGCGAAGTCCCAGTGACCGGGCCGGTGCTGTAGCAGTTGATGATAACGTCACTGTTGCTGCCCACGAGACCTCCGACCTGTTGATCTCCCTGGACTGTGCCGCCACTATGGCAGTTGATGATGGTGCTGTCGCTGTCTCCCACGAGGCCGCCGACGCGCAGATTCCCACGGACCACACTGATGCTGCAACTGTTGGTGACGGTGCCGCCGTTGTAGCCCACGAGGCCCCCAGCTTCATCCTTTCCGGTAACCGTTGCGGCACTGTAGCAGTTGGCGACACTGCCGTTGTGGTTATAACCCAGGAGGCCGCCGAGGTACCAGTTGTTGTGGACCGTGGCAGTACTGCGGCAGTTGACGACGCTGCCACCGTTGCAGTAGCCCAGGAGACCACCGACATAGGTATCTCCACTGACGGTGCCGGCGCTGTGACAGTTGCTGATGTTGCCGAAGCTGTATCCCACGAGGCCCCCGATGTAGCCCCCTGTTCCATTGACGGTGGCCCCGACGAGACCCAGATTGAGAACGCTCCCTGTGGAACCCACTCCTCCGAACAAACCCAGATAGTGGCCACGTGAAATGGTCAGATTGCTGATTGTGTGGCCGCCGCCGTCAAAGACGCCAGTGAAAGGAGGGTCCAAGGGTACGCCGCTACTGATTCCACGTAGTGGCGCGATGACAGCTTTCTCGAAGACCTTTCGCCCCGGGAGGTTGGGGTCCAGGTCGATGTCGGCGGTCAGGATGAAGTGCTTGTCGTAGTCTTCGGGCGTCTCGCCGAGGGCGATCAGATCGGCGGCCGTGGCTATTCTGTACGGGTCGTTCGGCTCTCCCGTCCCGCCGCTGTATTGGGCCTGCGCGGGGAAGGCGAGAAGGCAGGCTACGATCAGAACAGGGATCGTCCGCAAGATTCGTGAATGGCTCGCCCCTAACATGTTCGTTCCTCCATCCCCCCAACACTCGGCAGAAAGACGGCCGCCTGTCTACCAGCGTACAGGACGATGCTTCAACAGAGAATTGCTGAAAGACAGTCTACCAAATGGGCAGGCGTTGCGTCAATCTCCCAAATGTGGCCGCGTCACCACCACAGTGGCCTTTTGTT
>CAZGRF010000402.1:0-3832 GCA_964527825.1 uncultured Pirellulales bacterium | reverse complement strand
GGTGAAGACATGGCTAAGAAAGCTATTCTGGCATTGACGGTGGCCTTGTTCGTTACAGGTTCGGCGCTGGCCGGCCCGACCGTTACGGTGAATCGCCTGAGCGGGCAGTACTACGGCAGCGGGGGAGAGTTCACCTTGACGCCCAACCAGGATCTGATGGACATCACCGCCGAGATCGGGCCGTACTCCTCGTTCTGCCTCGAGAGAACAGAATACGTGTTCACGCATGCTACGTATGACGTGAGCTTGGCCATCGAGGCGATGAACGGCGGCGTCAACTACGGTCCGACGGGTCCGCTGGGCGGCGATGCTCTCGACCCGCTCACCGCTTACCTTTACACCGAGTTTCGCAACGGGACCCTGGCCGGGTACAACTACGCCGGGGGTCCGGGACGGGCCGCATCGGCCGGGGCGCTACAGGACGTGATCTGGTACCTCGAAGACGAGGCGGGCAAGGGCTGGACCGACGGCGACGACTCGCTCCAGGATCAGTTCTACACCGCCGCGCTGAATTCCGGCTGGACGGACATCGGGGACGTGCGTGTGCTGAACCTGTATATCCAGGGTCATCTTGGCGACCCCTGCTACAAGGCGCAGGACCAGTTGGTCATGGCGACGCCGAGGGTCCCGGCGCCCGGGGCCGTGCTCATCGGCAGCTTGGGTGTGAGTCTGGTAGGCTGGCTGCGGAGACGCAGGATGCTGTAACCGGCGCCCCACGCAATCTCAGGACTTCTCAAGGCTGCGAATGTCATTCGCAGCCTTTTTTGTTGCGCGTTGCCGTGTCTCGTCTATTGCGAAACCCTCCGGCAGAAAGAGGAAGGGTGGCTATACGCGAGGGGCTTTCTGTGGTGTATTAGAGGGCGAAAAGAGAGCTCTCTTGGATAGACCTGGATGCTGGAAGAACGGTACCTGATCTGGCGGCTCAAACGGGGCAGCGCTGAGGCGTTCGAGCGGATCTACGAGCGGCACAAGGACGATCTGCTCAAGCTCGCCGTGGTCCTGCTCGGTGACGTTCACGCGGCCGAGGATGTTGTGCACGATGTCTTCGTCCACGTGGCCCGGACGCGGGCCAACGTGCGCGTCACCGGCAACCTCAAGGCCTTGCTGACCACCAGCGTAGCCAACCGGGTGCGGAACCATCGTCGCGATGCCTACCGCTACAACCACTCGTTGGGCAGGCGTGAAGATGGCGAGCCGGCCGAGACGTCTGGGCCGGAGCGGTGGGCGATTGTCAGCGAGCAGTTGCAGACGCTCAGCGCCGCGATGGCGCGATTGCCTGACGATCAGCGTGAAGCTGTGGCCCTGCACTTGGGGGCCGGCATGAGCTTCCCCGAGATCGCCCGCATCCAGAAGGTTTCCGTCAACACCGTGCAGGGACGCTGTCGGTACGGCCTGAAGAAACTGCGGTCCCTACTGAACTCGGAGGCAACATTATGAAGTCCAACGACGAGGTCAAGGCGTTCTTTCGGGGTGCGGCTATCGACACGAACCCCGACAGGGACGAAGCCGTTCTGGCGGAGGCGCTCCAGGCGGGTGGACTCAAATACGTCAAACACGCGGCCGGAAACGGGCCGAGAATCTGGAGGTTTCTCATGAGAAGTCCTATCACCAAACTGACCGCCGCCGGACTCGTCATCGCGGCGGTAGTCATAGGGGTTAGTCATCTCAATGGTACGGTCGTAAAAGCGGTGGAATTCTCGGAAATCACGGAGGCGATGGGTCAGGTTCCGTGGATGCACGCGTCCAGTTCGGGCTTCGAGCGTGGCATCACCGGCGTCGGCGAGCAGTGGATCGGTTTTCAAGCCAAGATTCACGCCGGACGCTCGGCTGACGGCAAGGTGAGTTTCTGGAATCTCCGCGAGCATCAGAGAACCGAGTACGACCCAGGCCGTAATGCCATCACGTTAGCATATATGCAAGACGATGAATTCCCTTTGAACCTGTCCTCTCCCGCCCAGTTGCTTGAGAGCATGAACAAGATGTTCATGGATCAGGGTGCTGAGATTGTCGCGCGGATAGGCGAGTATCAGGGTTGCAAGGCCCAGGTTCAAACGATATCGCTGTCCAACGTGGGGACGAATGGCGAATCTCAGACGCTGACCCTTTATGTCGATCCGGACTCCAAACGGCTGTATGCCGCCGAGGTGAAGGGCATTGACTCGCAAGGCGAGGTGACGATGGCTGGGACGATGACGTTTGATTATCCCGAATCTGGACCTGAGAGCATCTACGACCTGGGCGTGCCGCAGGACGCGCAGATCCTAAGCAACATGCCGGGGCGGAATGTGCACAGCATACGGGAGCACTACCGCCAGGTCCGGGGCGAAACCTCACTGGAATACGGCGTCATGCAGCGATACTGGCAAATCCGCGACGAGGCGACACAAGAGTACATCGCCGTGATCGCGCACAACACTGGCGTAGCCATCACCGACGTCGTGAATATGGTGGATGTGGACTACAAGTCGGGCAACAAGCATCGCCAGGAACGGCACGGCGTGTTCTACCAAGGCCAGCCAGTTGATGACGAGGTCTGGGCGAAATCCAAGCAGAAGCTTGGCAATACCCTCGAGTCCTTACTGGCATGGAGTCGCGGCCACGATGCGGGGCGCGGCAGGATCGATATCCACCTCTATGACGGCCAGTACGATTGCTCGGTCAGCCGAGATCGTGACAACTGGGGCCAGCCGACGAAACACTACCATCCTGAAGGTAGTGTCGCTCCGGAAATTGCCCTGGGCGACCTGGCTTGGCCGGAGGTCCTTCCGGGCGCGAGGATAGCTGAGGATGACTATGCCACCGAACGCGGGCTGATCTGTTTTGAGCATCTGCAACAGGGACGTGTATCCAATGGGGCGGTCCACTTGCCGGGCCGATTCCTCTGGTATCTCGATCCGGCCTGGGACTATCTGTGCCGCCGCAAGGTGACCGAATGGCGGCGGGACGCCGACTGGCAAGAGGACAAGGACTGGCTCAAGGGTGTCGATCCGAGCAAGGTGCCGGACAGTACGACCACCATAGAGGAGATCACCGAGGCCTTCCAGTCTCCGAACGGCCATTGGTACCCCACCGCCATTGTTGTGGGTAGCGGCAGCAAGGGCTCCAACCAAGGCTCCCTGAAAGCTTACCACATCAAGCGAATCTATCTCGATCTGAATCCGGAATTCCCGGAGGGCATCTTTGATGTCGACAAGCTGCCGGGCCAATGACACCGTTTCGCAGTCCAGAGAGATAGGGCCGGGAGGCGGAGCCCGGCCTTTTTGCTGCGCGGGCAGCGCGACGGCCGATAGAATGCGAGAAGACCGATTTCTCCGTTAATGCTCGTGCAATCGGGCCCTCTATGTGGATAGAGATCTCTACGGTTGTGTAACCGAGTCTTGAGTGCGGGAAACCGTTTGAAGGCGGTCAAGAGTTGTCCGACAGTCGATTCGAAGCGTTGGCGAATGCTCACGGTCGGGACGTACTGAACGTCGCGCTGCGGGTCCTCGGCGACCCTGAGAAGGCCAAAGACGTCTATCAGTCGAGTAGGGTGTGCACCGCACACCACCCGTCGATTCACATGGGCGATGCAAAGGATACATCGCAAGCCACCTGCCGACCCACTCCCCCCACATCACCAGCCTATCAGACATCGGCATCGGTGTGCCTTGCACACCCTGCGTCACTTATGATTGAGGCCTTCATCCCCACCCTGGTTCGAGCCGCTCGTCCAACGCCATGGGCCGGCTTCCGTTGCCACCACCCGCACTTTGAAGCTGTTGCCGCCATCCCAGAACCCGTAAATCCGCCGAGAGAAATGCGGCCCTTCCAGTCTTACCCAGCAAGTCACATC
>CAZGRF010000401.1:0-3838 GCA_964527825.1 uncultured Pirellulales bacterium | reverse complement strand
GTGAAGCGTCACGTTGAGGAATGCCTAGCCAACCCAGAGTTCAGCAATGTCACAGCGGACTTTGAAGTCGTTCCGTTCGACGTGATGTTCACACGCATGCTTGCGGCGATCGATGAAGGCCACCCGCCGAGCATCATGCATGCAACGTCGAATGTCGTCGCCTTCCTCCAGGGGCAAGACGCCATTGTCCCTGTTGATGACGTGATTGACGATCTGGGTCGCGACGACTTCATCCAGTCGTTCCTGTTTGCAGCCACAACGAGCGACGGCACGACATGGGGCGTTCCGGATTGGGCCCTGCATCAAGCGGTGTATTACAGGACAGATCTGTTCGAGCAAGCGGGTGTGGCAATCCCGACCACGTGGGACGAGTTGCTCGAAGTGGGGCGGACGCTCACTGACGGGGAGACGTATGGGTTCACTGTCCCGATGGGTGCCAGTGTGAGCGCAGCCCAGCATACCTTCTTCCAGGTGATGTACTCGGACGGCATCTTTGTGTTCGATCCTGAGACCGGCGAGTACGCCTTCGATCGAGACCTCGATCGAGCAACGGAGGCACTTCAGTTCCTTCTTGATCTGTATCACGAAGCCTCACCCCCGGCCAGCATCGAATGGGGCCTCAGCGACTATCGCACGGCCTTCGTTGAGGGCCAAGTGGCCGCGACGCCCGAATGGGGAGCGACTGTCCTGATGGCAGCTGAGCAGAACCCCGACCTGCTGGATAAGATCAGTGCCTTCGTGTTCCCGTCGCGTGACGGCGGCAAACCGGCTGCGACGTTGGCCGATGGTTACTACTTCGTGGTTGGGGACAACGATGCAGCAGAGGTTGCGGCTTCGAAGGCGCTCCTCGAATGCATGTATGACCCGGTCCGCGTCGCGGAACGAGCGAACTCGCGTCCAGTCTTTGCGAGCCCAGCAACGCAATCGGCTTACGACACCGATGAATATCAGAACAACGAGTATGTTCAGATGTTCGCAGAGGAACTCGCCTTGATGCGAGAGGGCCCGATGAGCAGCTGGTATCGCTACGGATTGGAGTATGGTCTGAACCCGCTCGCTGGGCAGATCGAAGGATCGGACTTCATCCCCAGGAATATGCAAGCGGCGGCGCTGGGCGACATCACAGCGCGCGAGGCGATTGAGAACATCGATGCCGAGTTGAAGCGCTTGATTGAAGAGCTTGGTGACTGACCTGGGTGGTCATGTCACTGGATGGCCAGAGCGCTGCTGTTAGCGTAAAGCATTGGTGATGCGACATTCAAAGAGCCTCGTCTGGAAAAGGCAGCGTTCGGCCGGCCGGAAGGCGGGCCGAACGCTGAATTCCTCGCGCAGCTCGGGGGGCTCCCGAGCGAGGAAGCGCAGGTCCGACGCGATTGCTGGCTGGGCATTTGCATCCCCCTTGATCATTGTGTTGGCCGGGTTCGTCTTGATTCCGGTCCTCAGCGCAGCAAGGCTCAGCTTCTTCGACTCCTCTGCGTTCTCGGCCAATGACGAGTTCATCGGCTTGGGCAACTACGCGGAGATATTGCGTGACGCAAGCTTCTGGCGGATCGTCAAGAACACACTGGTCTGGACGAGCGGGTCACTGGTGGGGCAAATCGGGCTTGGGCTCGGTGCAGCGCTTCTTGTCAACCAACGGCTTCGCATCGTTCGCTTCGTAAGGCCGATTCTCATCATGCCATACGTGATTCCTTCGATCGCTCTGGCTTTGATGTGTCGCTGGATGCTTGACGCACGATATGGAGTTGTGAGCTTTGTTCTCCAAACGTTGGGCTTCCTACCGGCTGATCAGTCTCCTCTTGCCATCGCTGGCTTGGCGATGCCGACCGTCATCCTGGCGAATGTCTGGCGCGGCTTTCCTTTCGCCATGCTGGTGTACACAGCCGCGCTGCAGGGAGTCGACGTCCAGCAATACGAGGCAGCGCACGTAGATGGGGCCAATGCTTGGCAGAGCTTCCGCCACATCACGTTGCCGAATCTGAAACAGGCAACGATTGCGCTTCTAGTGCTTCGTGGAATTTGGACGGTGACCTATTTCGACCTCATTTGGCTTATCACGCACGGAGGACCTGCCGGGAGGACGACGCACTGGCCAATCTGGATCTTCCGAGAGGCAATGGGCCGTTTCAGGTTCGGCTTTGCTGCCAGTTTGGCCATGCTGATGGCAATTGTGCTCCTCGTCCTGGTCGTCGGTTACTCGCGCAGCAGGAGAGGGGTGGATGAATTCCGAGGCGGGCCATGAAACAGAAGCGGTTCTCGGTCGTTGCGAAGTACGTTTGTCTGCTGCTGTTGGCCGTCGGAGTGCTTTTCCCGGTTGCCTGGATGGTGGGATCGTCGTTCAAGCCGGCCACCGAGCTGTTCACGCGTCCACCGATCATTGTGACCACCCACCCGACGGCGGAGTGGTACCGAGCCGTGGTGACGAGAAGCGACGCAGTCCGGCTCTTCTTGAACAGTTTCGTGATTGCGCTGGTCACGATGGTACTCAACATAGTGATCGCGTCGCTCGCCGCATACAGTGTCACGCGGTTTCGCTATCGAGGCCGGAATCTCGTTCTCTATTCCTCGTTGGCTACCTATGTGTTTCCGCCCATCGTGCTTCTTGTGCCGCTCTATCTCATCATTCAGGACTTGGGTCTTGTCGACACGAGGTTGGGCGTGATTATTCCGCACACCCTCTTGACACTTCCTTTCAGCCTTTGGCTGCTTCGGGCCTTCTTTGCCTCGATTCCAATTGAGATGGATGAGGCGGCACGTGTTGACGGTGCGAGCCATTTCGGCGTCTATCGCAGGATCATCATGCCAATGGCCGCTCCGGGCCTTTTTGCGACGGGTTTGTTGGCGTTCATTATTTCGTGGAGTGAGTTCCTGTTTTCGAGCGTTATTTTGACGAGTGGTGACAAGAAGACCCTTCCAGTCGGAATCGCTGAGTTCATCACGTCGTTCGACATTCGGTGGGGCGAGATAATGGCGCTTGGCACGATCACAACGATTCCGATTGTCATCTTCTTCTTGTTGATACAGCGCCAGTTTGTTGCGGGATTCTTGGGAGGGGGCGTGAAAGGGTGAGTTGTCACCATGAGGTGTACGCGCATGGACGCCGATCGAGTATCCACGAGACGCGTGGTCTCGAGGAGAGAGGGGATGGCGGGCGCATGGGAATGAAGCGAGTTGGCTCTGGCCGTGTACGTGCTCTGGCCACCGACGTTCTGATCGTCGGGGGAGGATTGGGCGGAGTGGCGGCCGCGTTGTCGGTCGCACGGCTAGGCAAGCGGGCAGTGATGACGGAGCCCACGGGCTGGCTCGGTGGGCAGGTGAGCGCTCAAGCTGTCCCGTTCGACGAGCATCCTTGGATCGAGATGACGGGTTGTACGCGCAAGTACCGTGAGCTTCGGACGAGAGTCAGGGATTACTACCGTCTCAACTACCCCCTGTTGCCCTCGGCGCGAAGCGATCCAGAGTTCAATCCAGGCATGGGATTCAGCACCCGGCTCTGCGTGGAGCCGCGAGTTGCAGACGCGGTGATTTCGGACATGCTCAGTCCCCACAGATCCAGTGGTCGCGTACGGGTTCTCCTGCACCATGTTCCGAGCACCGTGAATGTCAACGGCGATCGGGTGGTGAGTGTGGAATTCCGTGACCTGGTCTCCGGGTCGGTCGTCGAGGTGGAAGCAGCCTATGTAGTTGACGCATCTGAGCTGGGCGACGTTCTCGACCTCGCTGATGTCGAACACGTCATTGGCGCTGAATCCAAGGCGGAGACGGGCGAACTCCACGCACTCGATGAAGCAGACCCGCTGGACCAACAGGCCACGACCTGGGCGTTCGCGATGGACTA
>CAZGRF010000400.1:0-3869 GCA_964527825.1 uncultured Pirellulales bacterium | reverse complement strand
CCGCTGGTGGGGCGCTTAAGCCTCTGGTCAAGGAGTTCAAAGGCGTGTCCGTGGACAACGGCCAGTTGGTGATCGGGTTTACGCCCAATGTCGAGAACCCGCAGATCTGCGGCATCGAGATCCTGGCAGAATGATGAGTCAATACGGCGACGCGTGGGTTGCTCAATCCGCGTCGACCTTGGTTCCTGCCGAGGAGTTCAACAAGAAGGGCCGGTTGATCTTCCAGAGTTGCGGCTCATGTGAGGCCGGGCGGTGTGTGTCAGCGATCCAGCCAGGCCTCTTGTGGCACCGGTCGCGTGAGCACTGGCATTGAGATACCTGAGTCGGGTGCGGGTTTCCGTCTGATCGGGAACGTGCCCCATGGGGACGTTGCATGACTTTGCTCTGCGTCTGTTCCAAGGGCCGTGATGCGCGGATTCCATTTCAGGGAGAACGACAATGATGATGCTTAGACAGATCGTTTGGACGATGATTTGCCTGCTGAGCCTACGGTCCCTGACCTATGCCCAGCCGCCGGCCGGGATGCGGCCGCCGACCACTCCGGGCCGGGTCCAATCCCCCCGAATTCTGGCCGACAATCGGGTTGAATTCCAGGTCCGGGCCCCGGATGCCCAAAAGGTGCAGATCGATTTGGGACGGCCCTATGACATGGAACGCGACGATCAGGGCGTTTGGCGTGTCACCACCGCGCCCCAGGACCCCGGCTTCCACTACTATTTTCTGGTGATCGACGGCGTGCGCGTGGCCGATCCGGCAGGCCAATCCTTTTACGGGGTCGGTATGATGGCCAGTGGCATAGACATTCCGGAGCCGGGCGTGGATTTCTATACGGTCAAGGACGTGCCCCATGGGGACATTCGCTCGAAGCGTTACTTCTCCAAGGTCACAGACTCCTGGCGTCGGCTCAACATCTATACTCCGCCCGGGTACGATCGACAGACCGACAAGAAATATCCGGTGCTCTACCTCCAGCATGGCGGCGGCGAGGATGAGACCGGTTGGGCCGTGCAGGGCAAGACCGATATCATCCTGGACAATCTGATTGCCGCGGACCAGGCCCAGCCCATGCTGGTCGTGATGGCCAACGGCGACGTCCCCAGTCCCGGAGGACGGCGTGGTTACAGCCGTGAAGGCATGGTGGGGATTGGAAATGAACTCATCCAAAATATCGTACCGTTTGTCGAGAAGAACTATCGCGTGCTATCCGACGCCAAACACAGGGCCCTGGCCGGTCTATCCATGGGCGGGGGCCAGGCCTTCTATGTAGGATTGCAGCACCCCGAGATCTTTGCGTCGGTGGGAGTCTTCAGCAGCGGCCTGTTCGGCGGGGTGGGTTTCATGGCCAACAGTGAGTTTGACGCAGAGGCTCAGATTCCCGGACTGCTCACCCGGGCCCGTTCGTTCAACGACCGGCTTGAACTGTTCTACATCTCGGTAGGCCAGCAGGATCCGCGTATTGAGAACACCCAAAAGGCGGTGGCCACCTTCAAAGAACATGGCCTGGAAGTCCAGTACAATTCCTTCCCGGGCAGTCACGAATGGCAAGTCTGGCGCAAATCTCTGCACGATTTCGCCCAGCGTGTCTTTGACGAGTGAGTAGAAGCCGGATACGAGCATGATCGCTTGGCCGGCTACATCACCCAGCCAAGTCGCGTGATTCCTGCGATCGAGGTCGGGTACTCCGTGCGCTCCGGCGGGTTTGCCGATGGGTGGAGGCCAATCCTTGAACTTCGGCCTCGCTCACCTTGGTATATTCGCCTGGGTCGGCGGGTTCTCCTCGGCCCCGAACGCCGAATCTCCGGCCGAGCTCGTGCCTGATCCGGCGGCTGCTAAGCAGAGACTGAAACTGCTGTGGCTCGCTTGCGGCAACAAGGCCGGCCTGATCCGCGTCAGCCAGGGCGTCCAGAAAACTACCTCAAAGAGAAGGGCATCCCCCACATCTGGCATGTCGACTCGAATGCTCATGACGGCACCGAATGGGCCAATAATCTGTGTCTTTGCGCCCAACACATCTTCAAGTAGTCGCGAGGAAACGCCGAAATGACGCATAGGATGTAAGAAGTTGTCCGGACGCAGGAGGTCTGCCAGGGTGTTGACGCCGGGATCCACCCGGACGATCGACGCAGACGCTCTCGCCCTGATGGCCCTCGTGCAGCCGCTCGATGATACGGTGAAGGCCTTGGTGAATCCTGTAGTGGCGACGGTGCTTGAGACACTCGGATAGAACATGGCGCGCGCGCTTCTCAGAGGAGAGGACGAGTTTGCCTTTGACTGATGCAGCGACAGACCACGGACAGGCGCCTTCGTTAGATGGTGGCGCAACCCAAGTAGAAAAAGGCAGTTGCGCTCGCATGATACTAGAACCATGCGAGATTATGAGCCGGCAGGCGGCCGTCTGGCAGATTGCGCCCGCGTCCTTCAGCGTCGGCGGGATGAAAAATCTTGCCGACATTTGCCTTTTTCATCTCAGTTCTGCCATTTCAGAGTGGTATGATATGAACGGATGGCTACCTTGCCAAGTTCACACGGCGAGGCAGACCGCAAGAAGGTTGGATTTGAGGAGAGTGCCTTGATTACGTTCCATGCGATTTCTGATGAAAGGAGGATTGTTATGTGTAGAAGATTGTTAGTTTTAGCATTAGTGGCAATGTTGTCTCCTGCGGTCTTGGGGGGCGTAATTGTAGTAGACGATCACTTTGATGATGATGATATCGAAACCAACACCACGGGTGTCGGTACGGGATTCAACACGGTGGGTCTCACGGGCGGCTCCGTTACGGAGTCAGACTCATCTGCAAACCTTATCAACACAACTAACGGTGCGGCTCGAGCAGGGATTGCATCCAAAGAAGGGGCCAGCATCGGGTCCGGCATCACTCGTTTCGAGTTTCGAGGAGTTAGCTTCGCCCAGAATCCGGGCAATACGGGTGCCGGAACTACAGGGCGGACCGCTGTGGGCGTCAGGGGCGATAGCACTGCCGAGGATGTGGATGCTGGCGTAGCTACGGGTTTCTGGATTCAGTTTGAGAGCGGTGATATCGGAGAGACCAACGCCTCATGGAGTGGGACATCCACTCTGTTCTACCAATCCAGTGCCGACGTCAAGACAGTGTTGGCGACCTGGGAGTATGATACACTGAACTGGGATGATAATAATCCCGGCACAATGGATTTTACGCCGGTCCTTGACGTCACCCTGGACCTTAGCCCCGTCGGTTATTCGCTGACCATTCAAGGAGACACGATCAGCAACGTGACGGGTTCGCTATCCACTAGCTATGCGTCAGCCGGTATCACGAACGAATTGACCACGGGCCATGCCTTCGCTTTCAACCAAGGGGAAGCACCCGGCCTCGATATGTCGATTGATCAGATTGTCATTACGGAAGGTGCTTCTGGTCCCGAGCTAGCCTCTCTCCCAAGTCCGACCAATGGGGCCACAGAGGTGGGCCGAGATGTCGCGCTTAGCTGGACGCCGGGCGTCTACGCCAACACGCATGATGTCTACTTCGGCACGAGTTTCGACGACGTCAATGACGTCGGTCCTTCCGGTGCCGAGGGGGTTCAGATTAGTCTGGGACAGGACGCGAATATGTTTGATCCCGGCCTCCTAGACTATGGCCAGACGTACTACTGGCGGATCGACGAAGTCAACGCCGCCCCTGACGACACGGTTTTCAAGGGCACCGTCTGGAGCTTCACGACGGAGTTGCTCTACTACGAGGTCCAGGGCGTCATGGCCTCCGCCTCGCTTCCCACGGCGTCCGCGTCCGGCGGACCGGAGGTCACCGTCGATGGCTCCGGCCTGACCGAAGGACAACATGGCACCGGCGACACCACCATGTGGTCGGGCAAGGGCGCCGCAGGCG
>CAZGRF010000399.1:0-3891 GCA_964527825.1 uncultured Pirellulales bacterium | reverse complement strand
AACGCTGTGACCGGTGCCCAGGAGAGGACTCTAACGGGACATGATGATTGGGTCTTGTCGTTAGCCTTCAGCCCGGACAGCGGACGCATCGTCTCCGGCAGCAGGGATGGAACCATCAAGGTCTGGAGTGCCGCGACCGGTGCCACAGAGATGACGATTACTTCCGGCCAACATAGTGTCAACTCGGTGATATTCAGTCCCGATGGTAAGAGGATTGTCTCGGGTGGCGATGATGGGACGGTGCGCATCTGGGACGCACTATCCGGTGCGCAATTACAGATCCTCCACGGTCATGAAGGTGCTGTTCTCGGTGTTTCAGCCAGCAGCGACGGCAATCGTATCGCTTCCTGTGGCGGTGATAGAACGGTCAGAATATGGGATGCCGCAACGGGTTCCGAACTCATGACAATGCACGGGCATGAATCGCGCGTTCGTACAGTGGCCTTCAGTCCGGATGGCATGCGAGTTGTCTCCGGCGGTGATGGTGGGCAGATCAAAATCTGGGATGCCGGCACAGGCACGGAATTGATAGACCTCTGCGAGGATCCCACCAACAACATCAAATCAGTGGTATTCAGTCCGGACGGCAAGAGTATCTGTATCGGCACCGAACAGGGTGGTGTGATCCTCTGGGAATCTGTTGATCCTGCTGAGGGATACGGGCTTCGTCAAACCGCGAATGCAGCGAAAGACCTTGTAGATGAACTGTACCAGAAGCACGATCTGTACGTTGACGTGATTTCCGAGTTGGAAGAAGACGATACCGCTGTTGACGAATCGGTACGAAAGGCAGCGATTCGAATTGCCAATGCCCGCATGTACGAGGATGCAGGAGAGTTCCGCCGAACCGGGCAAGTGCTATTCTCACCCGACCACAACGACGTAACATGTCGAGAAGCGATGGAGAAGCTCGAGAGGGCTGTCAGCCTGCACCCCAACAATCTGGTCTATTTGAGTGGCTTGGGTATCGCTCAGTATCGTCTGGGCGACTATGAAGAGGCCCTGGCAACATTGGAACGTGCGTGGAAGATGGTGAGAGGGGTTGGGGGTGCCCCGCCTGATAATCCTCGGATTAGCGCTTTCATGGCCATGGCTCTGCGGCAACTCGGCCGTGAAACGGATGCTGATGCGGTCGTCCAACGGATGCGCCGCACTCTTCGAAATAGACGATGGGGTGCAGGGAACGCCCAGCTCGTGAGGCTTGAGAGCGAGGTCGGAAGACTGTTCGCCGGTGAGGACAGCACGTTGCGTTCCATCTGGGAATTCATTGGAGAGCGCGAATTCGACGGAGCGGCGGACCTTGTAGAAAAGGCTCGCCTATCGAAAGATGCTGAGACCATAAATCGCATGGAAGATGCCGGTGCTGCCGAGCTGTTGGGCACGTTGTATTACAGACGAGCCGTAGCACGTTGGAAGGGCGGAGGCGCGCACTCTGAACTGATCACTGATTATGAGAGAGTGGTTCGTATTGATGCGAACAATGTAGAAGCATTGACCGAGCTTGCTCGGATTCGCGTAAACTGGTCCTCATCCGAACTACGCGATGGTCAGAAGGCGGTGGAGACAGCCACAAGAGCGTGTGAGCTGACAGACTGGAAGGACCATGAAACGATCAGCATACTGGCGGCGGCATGCTCCGAAGCCGGCGGCTGTCATCCTCCGAGTGCCCACGAAAGGTGGTCCTGTGCTCAAGACAACGGAAGTGCTCGCATGGCACCTTGGCAGCAGTATCGAGGACACGGTGGCCGGGCCGACCGATCCTTGGTGTCCGTCGCACCGCGCATTCCGTGCCTCTCATCGGCTGCTGGAGACGGTACGCGCGGATCGATGTCCGTTGATGACGAAGAGCATATGCTCCTGTGACACAAAGGTTACGATCTCACTCATCGACGAACACAGCCCACGCGCCCTGATCTGCGTACCGCTCCATGCGGCTGCGCGAGTCATCGGCTTGCTCTATGTGGACGTTCATATCGACAGCCACTGTCGACCAGGTCCGGAGGAAATGTTCGCCTTGGCCCAGGCGGTGGCACAGCGAGTTCAGGAAGCGACCGTGTAGCATGTCGGCGGCTTCAAACCCTGTCATGGTTGCGTAGCAGCTTCCTGGTCCAGGTTCGCTACGCGAGCTTTGAATTGGGTTAGCTCTTCCTCGTAGAGCGGCAGCATCTGTTCCCAGTGGTAGTAGTAGGGCTTGTCGTCCTTCCAACCCCGGATGGGGATCCGCCGATGGCCGGTCTGGAGCGTGTTCGCGTAGCGGTAACTGTTTGCCGTGCGCTGCGCTAGCTCACGATAGACCGCCAGACTCTTCTCCAGGTGCTCTGCCCCCTTTTCCATATCCTGCTTGTCCCGGCTGTAGCCGTAGCGCAGCACGAGCATGGCCGCGCGCACCTTCTCCTCGTAGTTGCGGCTCACAAGCCGGATGCAGTGGATGTCGTTGCGCAGCCGCTCGAATTCCTCGCGGTCCTTCGTCACCAGCGGCGCGGCCTTCTCAATGGCCGCCACCGCCTGGGCGGCGAACCGCGACACATCCTCAATCACCGATGGCGGCGTCTCTCCTTCGTGTTTCTGGTGGGTCCATTCCTTCTTGGCGTACACGTCCAACCGCTCTCCGGAAGGGGCTTGCCATTCCCACAGACCACTGAACGGCCCGTACGGCCCAGGGTCCACCAATTGGTCCAGGAACATCCCGAGCGAAAACGTTTGGCGGTTGCCCTCGGTAATTCCAAACCGCCGCAGCAGCATGGGAGCGCAGTTGCCGGAATCGTTGTAGGCCGAGAGGATCAGTTCCGCCGCTTGCTCGTTGCCGAATCTCTCCGCCAGACGCTCCACCCAGTAGCGGTGGTCGGCCTCCAGGTCGCGGTCCGGCTGCCAGAGGTATCGCGCCCAGGCTTCAAACCAGATGCAGTCGCGCTCGTACTGCTTCAGGTACGGCTCGACCTCGTCCGGCGTGTTGGGCCAGTCCCAGTAGGCCAGCGGATAGAGGTGCAGCCCCCGGGCGCCCAGCCGGTCCCGGCAGGCCAGGACGCTCTTGCGAATGAACTCCTGCGCCCCGTACCGGAACGGCTCCAGGTTCGAGAGAAGGTGCACGTTCACCACGTGCGTTGAGCCCAACCGGCTCATGTCCAGGTGCACCTGTTGCCATTCGCCCCGTGGTTCATAGGTCGTCAGCGACTCGCCGTTGTACTTGGCCATCGTGTAGAGATTCGTGTAGTGCTTCAGCGCCGATTCGACCATCTGTTTGACGTTCCCCACCGCGTGTGCCCGCACTACGATCGGCGGCTCCTCGGTCTTCCCGAGGCGTTTCATCGCATCCTTCACCCCGGGAATCACCGTCTCATTCATCCACCGCTCCTGGTTCTCCTGTCCGCTCAGTGCCTCGCCCAGACAGACCAGCAGCCCCGCGTTGGGATACATTTCCATGAATTTCGCAATCGACTTGCGGTTGTAGTCCGAGACCAGCGCCGTCGGCGCGCGAAACTGTGTCTCGATCCCATGATGCTCCGCGAACGGCTTCGATACGAAGATGTTGTAGAACATCTGGATGACCCAGATGCCGCGCTTGTCCGCCTCCTCCGTCAGGAAGCGATAGGTCTCGACGTTCTTCTGGTAGACCTCCTCGGAGACCTCCAATGCGTAAGGATAGTCCTCCAACTTGACCAGTGACGCGAACGGATGTCCGTTCCACAGATAGAGTGTGTTCATCCGGTTTTCGACGAGGAAGTCCAGGTACTCGATCCACTGTGCCTTGTCGTAGAAGAACGGGAAGTTTTCCGGCGTGTACGGGTACTCATACGTGTTGCGTCCCGGCAGGATCGACGTCAATTGCATCCCGATGCAGGGGCCGCGCAGCTTGAAGGCCGGACCGTCGCTCACGTCCAGTTCGGCCGGCAG
>CAZGRF010000398.1:0-3909 GCA_964527825.1 uncultured Pirellulales bacterium | reverse complement strand
AGACGAGAATGCACTTGCCCTTGACCGGCGTGACGCGCACCTGCGTCGGCTCCGGATGGCCGTACGCACCGGTGTTCGCGGCGTCGAGAAGTTCCATCGCCTTGAGATTGATCTCGCCCGTCTTGAGTGCCTTGGCCAGCAGGTCGTTCGTATCCTTCGCCCCCCCTGCCAGGTAACTAAGCATCGCATGGAAATCGACATACAGTTGGTCGTCTTCCTTCCCCAGAATCTGGGCATGGTCGGCGTATGCTGCCGCGCCCTTGAGTCCGTACATGATCAGCTCTTGCAGCCCCGCCGTCGTGTTCCCGAGCTTCTCGATCCATTTGGCGATCGAGACCTCACGGCCCTTGGCAACAAGCCCGTCCAGGTCACCCGTATCCGCCCACCACGCGACGGGACAGCCCAATGTCTCGGCGTTCTTGCCGGCTTGCTGCGCTGCTCTCTCGTAAAGTCCCCGCACCTTCGTCTTGATCGCAGCCGCCTCTTGTATGAACGCGCCGAACCGCCGCGGATCGAAGTTGACGTTCGTTAGCGTGCTGAAGAGCGCTTTGACCACGAACACATCGACGCTGCGGTCCCGCACGCCCAACTGCCGGGCCCGATGGGCATAGCGGGCGATATCCTTGACCGCATAGACCAGCAGGTCCTGCAAGGCCGCTGTGTCCGGGTCCTTGCCGCAAGCGCCGAACGCCGTACACCCCGTGCCCTTGGCTGTCTGCTCACACTGGTAACAAAACATGTCCATTACTCGTGCCTCCCTTATAGGCGCTCACTGCGGAATTCACTTGGCCGTCCCACCCATTTAGCGCATACTACGCCCGAATCATGGTCAGCAGCATTTTGAAGCGCTCGACCGCCGTCACCGCGTGCGGCACGTGCGCGGGCATGATGATGATCTCGCCCGCCGACACCGTTTTCTCCTGACCGCCAATGCTCAGAAGGCCTTTCCCGTCGATAACCTGGACCACGGCATCGTACGGGGCCGTATGCTCGCTGAGCTTCTGGCCCCGGTCGAACGCAAACAATGTGATGGTCCCTACAGGTTTGTCCAGAATCGTCTTGCTGACGACGGAATCCGCCGCATACCCCACCAGCAGGTCGAGCCGTTCAGGCTTTCCCAAACATGTTTCCGGCACGCTAACGTGATTCAGATGCTCACTCATTTCCGTCTCCCGCGTCCTTTTATCTTCGTTGCCCTCTTCCGCACCGGCCTGCGATTCTGCGCCAACTCGCCCAGTGTAACACTACGCAGGTATTCATCCATGCGTTCCTGCAACTGGCCAATCTTCGCGCGCACGGGGCAGTTTTTCTGCCGCGGGCAAACCTCTTTGCCCAACAGGCAGCGATTGAATCGCAGCGGCCCCTGGATTGCTTCGATCACCTCGGCGATCGGAATCTCCGCAGGCGTTCGACTCAGACGAAAGCCGCCCTTCGGCCCCATGTCGCTCTCGACCAACCCGGCCGCGTGCAGCTTTTGCATCAGCTTGCACGCAAGCTGGTACGACACGCCTTCTTGCCGAGCCAGCACCCGGGTCGGCAAAGCCCCATCGTCGCTGTGCGCCGCCAAGTTGACCGCCAGCCGCAGCGCGTAATCGGTATTGCGCCTCAATATGTCCATCCTGTACTCCTCTGCCTCTACCGCCGGCCCCACAGGCCTTTCATGACATACGCCTACCTTATATAGGACCAATATAGTCCTACTTGTTCGCGCCGGCAAGCAAAAAAATGCAAAACGCCCGAAGATTTCCCTCCCCCGCGTGTTCGCCCGCCACCACCGGGGCAAGCGATACCACGTGGGCACGTTCGACGATGAAGTGAAGGCGGCGCCCGGCCTGTAGGGTGGGTCCTCTGACCCACGCGTGGACAAACCGCCGCCCGCCCTTCGCGTTTCCTGGCGTGTAGCACCCAACAGTCTATACGCGCGGGCTATTTCGTATGGCGTCCCCGAGATCCTATTCGTTATCTTTGTTAGGGAATATTCTTCTTTTCAGCTTTCCAACCGGGCATCTGCGACAGTCCGCAAGGCTCCCCGGTGAACATCTTCGCGGCTTCCTTATCGCCTTTCAACTGCCACTGAAGCCATGCCGTCGCGACGATGGCAAATTCACCGCCGTGCGGCCGGCTGTATGTTCCGCCGTGTCCAACATTCAGATTGGCCGCGAAGACCGGCAAATGGTTGATCCGGCGAAAATCGTCCATTCCATTGGGATTGGCCATATCCGACTCACCGCCCAGGATATAGATCGTAGGCGAATGCAGCTTCTCAAGATGGTCCTTGGTCAGATTGGGTATACTCATCATCATGCCGCCGCCTCCGCCACGCGCGCCGCCTCGTGTGCCGCCCCCCATGGGAGAATTGAAAATACCGCTATTGCAGATCATCACAGTCGTAACGCGCGGGTCAGGAGCAACCTCATACGCCTGCAAGCCGCCGCAGGACATACCAGCTACCGCAATCTTCGTTGTATCGATCTTATTGTAGTATATACTCGTCTGGTTACTGTCTTGAGCAATGGCCCAGTCAATCGCGTCAGTCAATTGCGAGGATGTGGATCTGCCGCCACCCCGTTGGCCTTCCTGCGGCATCGGGCCAATCGCGATCACCAGAAAACCGTGCGAGGCCACCTCAGACAAGAACTTGATATGTTCCCAGGGCGAATTCGCGCAAGCCCCGTTACCCCACGCAACTATGGGAAGCTTGTTCTTCCCGCCGAAAACGCTCAGGTCCTTCGGCCTGAAGATAGTATGAGTTGCCAGAGTGCTGTCAGCAACCATCAAAGCGCTGTAAGGGCCGGTACCGCCGTCTTCCACGGTTCTGGAGTCTGTCTCCGTTGATATGGGTTCGACCTGCGGTGCATCCAACGCCTGACATCCGCTTAGCACTGCCATCAACAGGCCGGTCGCTGCACATAGGGAATACATTCTCAGGTTGGTCATTAGGGCTCCTTTCCAAAAGAATCCTTCTTCTGAAGCTACTCCTGCTCAACCTTATCATAAAATGATTGCGCTGTCACCTGATCATAAATACGACCGGCTCAGCCAGTACAAGTGGCAGACCGCCGTCCGCCGGCAGGCCAAGCGCTACCACGTAAGAACGTTCGATGACGAAGTCGAGGCCGCACGGGCCCGCGACCACCTGAGGACACGTTCGTAGTGGCGTCGTCAGACGCTATCTATGCCCTTACGGGCACACTACGAGCGACCGGTCGAATGGGCAGATTGGAATCCCCCGTAGGGGCGAATAATCATTCGCCCGGCATGTAGGGTGGGTCCTTCGACCCACGCGTGAACACCGCCCTGCCGCCTGCCCTTCGCGTCGCCTGCCGTGCAGCACCCAACGGTTCAGATTGGCTGCCTATTTCGTATAGCGTCCCCGAAATTTTAATCCATGCATGCAAAACCTACGACGGCCCCTGCCGCAACTCCCGGCCACGACTCAGGTTGGGCCGCGTGGGGCCGCCGGCAAGTCCCGCTTCCAGGGCGTTTACCCCTCCGGCGACAAGTGGCAGGCCGCCGCTCGGCACCGAGGCACTGCCACTGCCCCGATTTCCACCACCAACGAAGAAACTAGTGCTGGTGCGTTCCTTTTGTTCTTGACGCCAGTGCATATTTGTTTACTATACATCTAATATCATGCGCGTTGGAGCGTAGATGGGTAGATGCGTAGAGGCGTATAAGGGGATTCGATATGGGCAAGCGAGAGAAGAAAGTTGCGAAGGGACGGGAAAGACAGGACGCGAGGGCGGAGGTTATCGTGCGGACGCCGGTCTGGCCCGGCCAGGGGCAAGTAGAGACAGAGGAACACGCGGAAGAAGGGCCGCAGCGGAGCTGCCACGACTGTGCGTTCTGCATCTCGGACACCCTGCTGTGGGCGCGGACGCTGCTGTCGGGGTTTCCGGTGCTGGGGCT
>CAZGRF010000397.1:0-3920 GCA_964527825.1 uncultured Pirellulales bacterium | reverse complement strand
TCCGGGCGGACATCATGCAACTGCTGGACGATATGCACCCGGCGTACCTCCGGTTCCCGGGCGGCAACTATATCGAAGGGTCCAATTTTGAGAATCGTTTCAACTGGAAGGCCATGATCGGACCCTGGGAAGAACGTCCCGGCCACATGAGTCCCTGGGGCTATCGGTCTTCGGACGGTCTGGGCCTGCTGGAATTCCTCGAATGGTGTGAAGAGCTGAATATGGAGCCGGTGGTCGGTGTCTATGCCGGCCTGCACCTCAACGGTGGCCGTGACGTCAGGACCGGCGAAGCGCTCAAGCCGTTCGTTCAGGATGCACTGGACGAAATCGAGTACATCACCGGCGATGTGACTACCGAATGGGGCGCCCGCCGTGCCAAAGACGGCCATCCCGCTCCCTTCAAGCTCACTTACGTCGAGATCGGCAATGAGGACTTCCTCAATAATGGGACTGCCACCTACCGTGGCCCGGAAGGTCGCTTTGCCATGTTCTACAACGCCATCAAAGCGAAATACCCTCATATCCAGGTCGTCGCCACAACGAATCCGGGTGTGCCGCATGATGTAATCGACAATCACCACTATATGTCACCCAACGCCGCCATTCGCAATGCCCATTTGTATGATAGAGCCGATCGCAACGGCCCGAAGATTTTCGAAGGCGAATGGGCTTCTCAGGAACGCGGCGTAGCGCGTGGGCTGACCCCATCCTTCCGGTGCGCCCTGTCCGACGCCGCGTTTCTGACCGGCTTGGAGCGGAACGCCGACATTGTCATTATGACCTGCTACGCTCCGTTGTTCACCCGGATGAATCCGGGCGGCAGTCAGTGGAGTACCGACCTGATCGGCTACGATACCCTGACCAGCTTTGGTTCGCCGTCGTACTATGTGCAGAAGATGTTCTTCAATGCCAAGGGTGACCAGGTTCTCCCCGTAGCCCAAATCGTTCCCCAGACGATTCCGACCCCGGAACCGACGCCGGAGCCCGCAGGTCGAGGTCGGTCCGGATTTGGTCGCAGGGAAGCCCCGCCCGATCCCAATGAGCCTCTCTTCGCGTGTGCGAGCAAGGAGGATGCCTCCGGTGATATCATCTTGAAGGTCGTCAATATCTTCAATGTCGATCAAACGCTGACCGTCGAGTTGGGCGGAGCCAATGTCGCAAAAGTGGCCACCGGTCAGGTCATGGTAGGGATGTCCGGCGACATTAACTCTGTGGATGATCCTTTCCACGTTGTTCCTAAGGATTTCATTGTCACTGACGCAAGTTCCAACTGGAAGCACACCTTCCCCGGCAATTCCATTACAGTCGTTCGCTTCAGGACCAGGTAAAGGGTCCTCTCAAGGAAAGGAAGTTGTCTTGAAGAGGAATGTTGTCACGATACTTGTTGCCTGCGCGCTGGCAGGCGCCGCTGCGGTATGTGTTGCGCAGCCACCGCAGGGCGGCGCCCGCGGCGGGTTTAGAGGGTTTGGCGGTTTTCAGCGTACGCCTCCCGGACCTCCCGCTCCGGTGCCTCCGGAAGTCGCGATGCCACGGCCCACCGCGGAGGAGGTCGCCAAGATCAACGCCGCGCTTCAGCAATTCGTCCAGAACAACACGTCGCCCAACAAGGACCTGTTGAAGAAGTATGCTTCGCTGATAGTGGTCAACGTCCCGCGTGACAATCCCTGCATTCGCCCGACCGCTGCACGCGGCGGCCGACACGAGGGCTTCGTCGAGACCGCGAACGCCGGTGATTTCGACATCATCTTCTACGGCGATTCGATAACCGACCTGTGGAATGTGGAGGATGATGGCCGGGGCAACCCAGGCGGCAAGCCCATCTTCGAGAAGTATTTTGCCGGCCTGAAGATCGCGAACTTCGGCATCTCCGGCGACACCACGCAAGGCGTGCTGTGGCGACTGCAGAATGGTGAGGGCCAGGGCCACAAGCCCAAGGCCGTCATGGTCATGATCGGCACCAACAACATGAACGGAAACACCAGCGGCGCGGAAGTTGCCGAGGGCGTCGGCGCCGTTGTCTACGAGCTCCGCAAGGATTTCCCGGACGCCAAGATCCTGTTGCTCGCCATCTTCCCTCGCGGCGCCGGTCCTGACGATGCCAATCGCCGTAAGGTTGAAGAAGCCAACAAGATCATCGCCAAGCTGGACGACCAGGAGCACATGTTCTTTATGAACATCAATGACAAGTTCCTCGACGAGAAAGGTGGCTTGATCGGCTTCCGTCCCAGCGACAATCTCCATCCCGTGGAGCAAGGCTTCGAGATCTGGGCGTCCGCTGTCGCTCCCACGCTCAAGAGCTGGGTCAGGTAACCTGTGGTGAAACCAAGAGAACGGACGTTGAACGTCATCCCCAACAAGCCTGACGTTCGCTCCGTTCAACTTGAACATCTATGAGTGTCTGGTGAAGTAATGATTGAATCTGTCGGACCACTTACGCATTACTTGGGATGTGAACGTCGTTATGTCCCGTTAGGTGCTTTCTGATCGAGTATCTTGAGCGAAAGGAGCTTTGTAATGAGAAGAAGGACAATCGCAATACTTGTTGCCTGTGCCACGATGGTCTCGGCCGCGGTCTGCGCTGCACAACCGCAGGGAAATCGCGGTGGCTTTGGCGGCTTTCGCCGTCAGTTTACGCCTCCTGGACCTCCTGCTCCTATACCGGCGATCGTGGCCATGCCGCGACCGACCCAGGCACAAGTGGACACGATCAATGCCGAGCTCAAGCGATTCATCGAGACCAACACATCGGCCAACAAGGACCTGCTGAAGAAGTTCGCGTCGCTGTTGGTTGTCAGTGTCCCGCGTGACAATCCCTGCATTCGTCCTACGCCTGGTGTACGTTACGGCCGGCATGATGCCTTTGTCGAGACCGCCAATACCGGCGATTTCGACATCCTATTTCATGGGGACTCCATCACCGACTGGTGGCAACAACGCGCCGCTCAGGGCGGCGGCGCTGAGGTCTTCGAGAAGTATTTCGGCGATATGAAGGTCGCCAACTTCGCGGTCGCGGGCGACACCACCCAGGGACTCCTTTGGGGCTTGCAGAATGGCGAGGGCAAGGGCCACAAGCCCAAGGTTATTATGCTTATGATCGGCACCAACAGCAGCGGCAGTTGTTCGGGCGCGGAAATCGCCGAAGGTGTCGGTGCCGTTGTCCTGCAGCTCCGTAATGACTTTCCGGATGCCAAAATCCTGCTGTTGGCCATCTTCCCACGCGGTGGCAGCCCGACCGACGCCTTGCGACGCAAGAATGAGGAAGCCAACAAAATCATCGCCAGACTTGACGACCAGAAGCACGTGTTCTTCATGAACATCAATGACAGGTTTCTCGACGACAAGGGAAGCCTGATCGGTTTCCGCCGCGACAATCTTCACCCGAATGCTGAGGGCTACGAGATCTGGGCGTCGGCCGTTGCCCCCACGCTCAATAGTTGGGTCAAGTGACGTGCGGCAACATTGACGAGTATCCGGTGAAACAGTGACAGAGATTCGCTTAGAGGGACCGACTATGAACCCGATCCGTCATGCTCAGTCATTCCTTACTATTAGACTCACCATGCTTCTAATGGGGTCTGTCATCATTTGGGCTTCGCCCGTGTTTGCTCTTGACGGCCAAGTCAGAATCCACGACCCCTCCACAATAATGGAGTGCAACGGCAGATACTACACCTGGGGTACGGGTGGTGGAGCTTTGGTCTCCGACGATGGCTGGACCTGGCGCGGCGGAACCAGAGCATCCCGTGGCGGAATGGCTCCCGATGTTATTCATGTCGGCGACCGCTACTACATGTATGTTTCCTCTAATCCCGGTGGGCAGCCCCATTCCCAGATCGTAATGATTTCAAGCAAGAGCCTCGATCCCAATTCCCCTGACTACGGATGGGAAGACGGCGGCATTGTCAACTCGACTGATGGAG
>CAZGRF010000396.1:0-3923 GCA_964527825.1 uncultured Pirellulales bacterium | reverse complement strand
GTCGCCTTCCCGTCGGCGTCGACGGTCGGGTGAATCTCGATACGTTGCGGTTCGCAAGAGACGTCGTTCGCTGCGGCCGGCCGTTGCCGCGTCAGCACCAGGTCGGCGGCGTCCGGCGTGCGTCCCTCGACCTCGGCCACCAGCGCGACCGGGACATCGGGTGCGGTCACGATGTCGCCCGTGATCGACTTGAGGACCGTGGTTGGCAACGGCGCAATCGCTGAGAAGGGCCGGACCAGCCGTGACAGATAGGCCGAGAAGTAGACGATGTTGTGGTGAACGAACACGGCCACGACCGATAGGCACAGCACGATGCAGCCCGCCAGGAGATAGCCGCGCCACTTCTCGACAGTCGAGTCGAACTCGAAATCACGCGAGGCGGCGTCTACCTGCACAACCAGTTCTCTGGCCAGAGCTTTCGAATAAGGATAGTCGGCGCCTTTCTCGTAATACTCCACCGCTGCGACGAGCTGTTGATTGAAGCTGCGCCTGTTCTCGACGTAGTTGGCGGCGCGACCATAGGTCATGTCACGACGCAGTGTCCTGACGAGATAGCAGGACAGGGCGGCCAACAGGAGAACCAGCAGGACCAGGGCCAGCAGTCGCCCGAAGGTGCGGAAGTGCATGTGGTGATCGATCAGAGCATAAAGGCCGATATAGAGCGAGATGCAGACCAGCCACAGCGCCGCCGTCCTCAGCACGCCGAGGGCCAGCAGCCAACGCCGCACTTTCCCGATGCGGGCGACCAGATCGTCCAGAATGTAATCGACCAGGTCTGACATATCCGGGCTTCTCCTACCTCTTGAGTCTGTTGGCCACGGCCGATTCTGCCAGCAAGAACACGATGGCGGCCCAGGCAAACATCCTCCAGATCGGTTTGCGCTCGATCTCGGCGCCGGCCCGCGACACTGCCTGCCTCTTATCCTTGGCCACGACAAACGTGCGCTGGACCGCGTCTGCAATTGCCTCGGTTGCCGGCGCGCTCACGTCCGTTTCACCATCGGGCAGATTGACCGGCGCGTACACTTCAGGCCCATCCAGGGTCCTCATCCATCCGATTCCCGCCGGCGTGGGAAAGCGCAGGGCAGTGCCTTCGACTCGCGCCGTCGCGCGGCGGCCGTCGCAGTTCTCGATGGCCAACTGCGCCGTGGCGCCTGCCTCGGGCAAATACAGCACCGGCCGCTCGGTGGTGGAAAAGCAGAACTGCCGCATCTGGTCTCTCCGGCCCAACAGATAGCGGCAGAACGCGACCCACGCCCGCGACTTGGCGAGCAATCCCAGCGAGTCGTCGATGCTGGTATTGATGAACAGGCACAAGCCTTGGTCCAGGGGTTTGCCATAGATGAAGCCCGCGCCGTCGGCGAAGCGCCAGATGCACTGCGCGTCCGGGTCCGTCCGGCACTGCCATGCGCCTTTGACCGCGATTTTATCGAGCCGATAGCTGGCGAGCGACTGGGCCGCGCGGTCATCGAGGTCGAACCCCGCGCGCATGTGGGGCTGGGGCTCCAGGTAAGCGGTCTCGGCGCTCCATTTGTCCGGCAGCGCCGGGAGAAGCCGCGCCTGCCACAACCGCCGGGCCACCTCCGAATCCTGGACGTGCGTCGCGAAGCAAATGAGCTTACCGCCCGCGCGGAGATACCGCTCAATGTTGACGGGGCTGCACGCACCGCTGTAGGGCAGTGACGAAAACACGGTGACATTCGCCCAACCCAGATCGCCAAAGCTGAGACGGTCCTCAGCCACCTTCCTGAGCATGGGTTGGTCCAGGTGCTCTTGCTTGGTTAGCGCCTCGATAGCGGTCTCGAACAGGAACATCTCATCGGCCCGGTGCACGAGCAGCAGGTTGGTGCGCTTGGCAGGGGGCAGGTAGGCTGTGACGCGATACGTGTCGTCTTCGGCAAGGCCGTCTTGGGGCGAGAGGCCCAACTCGATGGGCAGGTACGTCTGCGCGGACCGGCCGAGCCTCGGGCCCAAGTTCATCTGCATCCGGAACGAACCGCGCTGATGCGGCGCCAGGCTCAACTCCAGGACCACCGGATCGATATCGGCTGTTTGTGCCGTCAGCGTGCGTTGCTGTTCTGTGTCTCCGTAGTTGGCGACCGTCACGTCGAGGTTGAGTTGATTCTCGTTCAAGCCGGCAAGCTTCGCGCCGATCACCGCAGCATTGTCAATCGGCTCCGACGGGACAATGGGTTCGTGTTGCACGTCATCGACAGCGGCCGGCTGCGAGATCTGCCCGAGCGCCGCGACAACGCTGGGCGAGAAGTCGCTGAAGAGAGCGGCGGTCAGCGTGTCTGCCTGCGAGACGGTTTGGCTCGCCTGCCGCAGTGCGGAGAAGAAAGCTTCCGGAGAAGCGCTCTTGGGGACAGGCTTTAGCTTCTTGATCTCCGCGATGACCTGTCCCTTGTTCAGATCGTAGACGGCCCGGCCCGAGGCCAAGGCAAAGATACTGAAGACGCTGTCGTCCGGCGCACGCCGCGCGTGTGCGACCGCGGCGTCCGTCATGCGCTCGAACAAGGTCTTGTCTCCATCGCGGTAGGCCATGGACATCGAGTCGTCCAGGGCTAAGTAGTGAACCGACCGATGCTCCTGTGGCTCGGGCGTGACATGCAGCACGGGCCGTGCGAACAACACCGCGATCAGCACGATGGCCGCACAGCGCAGCAGCAGGATGAGCAAGTCGCGCAGCCGGCGCCGCGCGTGACTCTCGCGCTGGCCGCTGCGCAGGAAACGCAGCATCGTGAACGGGACCCGGCGAAAGCGCGGCTTCGACAGCAAGTGTGCCGCAATCGGCCCGACCACCGCCAGTGCTCCGAACAGAAATGTCCATCCAAGGAAGCTCACATCAGCCTCCTGCGCTTGACCAGATACGCGATGAAGGCCCGGTCGAGCGGCTCGGACGTATCCAGCAGGCAGTAATCAATCCCGCTGTTACCGAGGGTCTTCTTCACTTGATCGAGGAACGCCCCGACGCGCTGGCGGTACCCGGACTGGATCGACTGTGGGAAGGCCCGCACCTTGTCCTTCGACTCCAGGTCCTCGAATTGGATCAGGCCCTTGTAGTCCAGCGTCAACTCCTGGTGGTCCATCACGTGGAACACGATGACATCGTGCTTGAGGAACTTCAGATGGGCCAGGCCTTGGAAGATGTCGTCCTCGTCGTCGAGCAGATCCGAGATCAGGACAATGAGGCCGCGCCGTTTAGTTGTCTCCGCCACCGTGTGGAGAATGCCGGCGAGATTCGTGCCGCCCGCGACCGTGCGCCGATCCAGGGCGGTAAGGATCGCGCTCAGGTGGGTCCGACGGGAGGCAGGCGGAATCTGGGCCGTTATGCGCTCGGCAAATGAGAAGAGCCCCGTACTGTCACCCTGTCCGAGCATCAAGTAGCTCAATGCCGCCGCCAGGTACGACGCATAGTCGATCTTGCGCACCGCATCGGGCCCGCCGAACGACATGCTCCGGCTCGTATCGAGCAGGATGTAAACGGTGGTGTTCGTCTCTTGATGGAACCGCTTGATGTAGAGCCGGTCGCTGCGGGCGAAGATCTTCCAGTCCACGAACTTCATCTCGTCGCCGGGATGGTATTCGCGGTGGTCGCTGTACTCCACACTGAAACCCTGAAAAGGGCTGGGGTGCAGGCCGGTGAAGAATCCCTCGACGGCGCAGCGGGCCACCAACTCCATGTTGGCCAGCTTGCTCAGGAAGATGGGATCGAGATATTCGCGTGTGGACGTTGCCATGATTCTTTCGCGCCACGATACAGGTCCTAGAGGGCCAATAGGACGTATGGCATTGGGTGTATTGGACCCAATGCCGATTACTTCGGCACGGGCACCTTCTCCACCAGATCGTCGAGAATGGCCTCGATACTGATGGCATCGGCCTCGGCGTTGAAGTTCGGAATCACGCGGTGACGCAGCACG
>CAZGRF010000395.1:0-3926 GCA_964527825.1 uncultured Pirellulales bacterium | reverse complement strand
GACGGCCGGCGGGGCTTCGTCTTCGTGAACTTCACGCAGGGCGAGCTGAGCTTCCCCTACGGCTTTGCCGTCGCGGGCAACCGGCCCTCGCCGACCACGCGCGTCCGGGTTCACGTCAACGGGAAGCACCAGGCCGACACCACCGTCGGGCAGCTCAAGCGAGTGACCGTCCCCGGCCTCTCGACCTATCTGGCCGAGCTGGCGCCGGAGCGAGGAAGGGAACTGCATTGAGAGCCCGAAATATGAGGATGATCCTGGCCGTGCCGACACCCCGGGCAACCTGCAATACCCGCTGGGCCGCCGGGCCGACAGGGGGCACGACGCGGTAAGGGTGGTGTCGAATGGCGTCCCCTTGGCGCCCGGGCAGCCGAATAGGTGCGGCTGGAACGCGTGACGGGCGACTCACCTGCTCCTGGGACGTTGCGTGCTTGAGATCTGGCACCGCCGGGAGACGGGATCATGCTCCTAATGCCGGCGACGGGGCTGCAACTTCCGGCCCGTCTGGTCTCTGGTCGGCAGCCTCACAGGGACGGACGGACAGCAACGGTGGCAGGACGCCAGATGATTCATCCACGTGCGAAGCGTATCCACGTTGAATGGCACGTGTCCCAACTGTTGTAGCTGGTATCCGCATAGCTCGTGAAGGTCGATCTGCGCACCGTGGTGCAAGACATAGCGGACGAGCTTGGGGGCCATGCTGAAGCCAAGTTTGTGGGCTGTCGCCAAGGCGCTGAGCACGCAACGAGCCGGATAGGGATTCTCCTCCAAATTGATGTCGGCAGTCCGTTGACGAACGGCCTTGAAGAACCCGTGTTCGAATATGCGACGCGCGTGTCCTGGCCTGCTGGTGACCTCAACTGCAATGGCCTGCACGTCAAGAAAGGTTGTCTTAGGCAGGTCCCCATACCCTTCAGCCTTGACAAGCCCAGCCCGAAATGCCCAGGTACTTGACAGTTCCCATAGATCAACATCCCAGTGGCCCAAGCTTACCTCGACGCCACCGAAGCGGGTATTCCTTCTGACATGAGGCTCCAAAAAGGACCGAAGGTCACTCGATAGCTTCAAGACGACGACGTCCACGTCGCGAGGGTCCGTTCGGAGTCCAAACAGCATCAGATCACGCAGGGTCCCCCCGAAAAGAAAGGCGGAACGGCTCAGCTTGCTGACTTGATGCAGAAACGGTCGCAGGGACGCACGGTGCGCTGCGCGAGACGTGAGGAAGTCCGAAACCCGCCTCCTCAGGAGCGGCTCCAGACTGTCTCGGTCGCGACTAGCCATTCATTAGACGCCTGTGGAGTGCGGCGGCGAAGGTGTCTGTCATCCCGCAGATGTAGTCCGTAACCAGTTGAATCTGGCAGTATCTCGGAGCCAGTACTCCGCATTCTTGGGCATGGCTGAAGGCTCTTCGGTAGTTGTCTGACAGGAGTTCGAAAGCCTTGCCCGCAAAAGAGCCACTGCGGGGTGTTTCTTCTTGAGCTCCTTCCCAGAACAAGTCCATGAGGTCCCAGATGATCCGGCGGCCCATCAGCTCCAGCTTCAGCGTCTCATCTGAGCAGTACACGCGAGACCGATTGAGCTTCGTGCACGCACACAACAGTGCCTTGGCTGGCGAGTCCGTCACCAATTCGCCGTGGTACTCACCGGCCATGATCTCATCGTAGTTGTCTCGGAAGCCCTTGGCCGCCGACACGATAATATGGGCGATTGCCCGGACTCGGAAGTACTCCACCAGGGCCCCTTCTCTCTCACGCCCCTGCATTTGCACTTGTGCGTTCTTGACGCGACCCTCGGCCCAGCAGAAGGCATTTTTCAAGAGCGGGTCATCTCCAGCCTCTCCGCGAAGCTCAGATTTGACCAGCGACCAGTCAAGTATCCCCTTCTTGAACCCGTCCTCAAGATCAACCACGTTGTAGACGGCATCGTCAGCCGCCTCAACAAGGAAGGTGATCGGGTTACGTCGAGGCCCGCTCCCAGACTCGTCTTGGACTTCCTCCACGAGGTCCTTCTCTGAGGAGAAAAACCCGATCTTGGAGAGCTCGTGAACGCTGTCGTCCAGGTTGTCCGCACCCGCAACGTACTTGCACGCCGCCGAGAGCGTGCCGCAGGTCAGGTTCAGCCCGTGGAAGTCCGCGAGGATCTGGAGCTTCGTCAGCAACCGAAGGGTCTGGGCATTTCCCTCGAAATGGCGTAAATCCGCCGCAAGCGGTGCCTCCAGGCCCTTGAGTGCCTCGTTCCCAGGGCGCGCAAACCACTCTCGAATGGCCATTTCGCCTGAATGGCCGAACGGGGGATTCCCGAGGTCGTGAACCAACCCACAGGCAGCGGCCACAGTCTCGATGCATTTCGCCTGGCCTGCATCAATGTGCCTGCGATCCAACATCCATCGGCAGGCATCTTTGGCCAACCCTCGGGCGGCTCGCGATACTTCCAAAGAATGCGTGAGGCGTGTCCGTACCGAGTCGTTGGGTTCGAGCGGGAAGACTTGCGTCTTGTCCTGAAGTCGGCGAAACGGCGTGGAGTAGACGATGCGATCGAAGTCCCGGTCGAACTCGTCGCGCATGTCCTCCGGCACTTTGGATGAAGCCGTGCTAGGCTTCAACCTCTGAGAGCTAAGGAGTTTCTTCCATTCCATGGCAGCAGGTTGTCCCCAAGCCCTGAGGCCTGGTCCAACAGGGCATCGTACTGTCTTGGCGGCCCTGTGGCAAGGTTGTGGCTTTCCTCGTCACGGCCATCGAGCTTCTGGCGCGGTGCCGCCGAGCACTGGATGCGTCCGCAGATACCCGGGAAGGGAATCGAAGTGCCCCGGTCTTGGGCCCAGGCAGGCCTTCCGATGTGCTGCTTCGTCTGACCGCCCGGTTGCCACAGCCGGCCGGGGCGCCTACAATCCACAAAAGGGTCCGGAACGGGCGCGTGCCGCCCCGAGCCGGAAGCCGAGAATGAAAGGCAACGACCGATGCAGTCGACACGCGCACAGGCGGTGGGCACCCGGGGCCGGCGGGCCCGCCTGCGGATGATCTGTCCGGCCTATCCCGCCTTCAACATCTACTCCCGCCAAGCCAGGGTCATGACCTCGCTGGGGCCGGTGTGCATTGCCACGGCCGTCAACGAAATCCCGGGATGGGATGCCGAGGTCATCGACGAGAACAACTACCGGCTCGGCCCCAGGGACGCGGCCGGCCGGCCGGACCACAGGGCGCTTCAGCAGGCCAGGTGTGCCGACGTCGTGGGCCTGTACGGGGGCCTGACCAGCACCATCCCGCGGCTGTTCGAGATCGCGCGGCTGTACAAGGCCCTGGGCGCGCGCACCATCGCCGGCGGACAGCATTTCGTCGAGGACAACATAGAGCGGGCCCTGCACAACGGCGTCGACGTCGTGGTCATCGGGGAGGGCGAGGAGACCATCGCGGAACTGCTGGCGTGCTTCGACCACGGCGGGGACCTGTCCGACGTCCGCGGCATCGCCTTTCTGAAGGACGGCGAGCTGGTGCGGACGCCCGAGCGGGAGCCGCTGACAGACTTCGACCAGCTTCCCATCCCCGACTTCTCCCTGCTTCGCTGCGCCCGGTTGAAATACTACCCGGTGTCCGGCGTCCGGGGCTGCGGGATGGACTGCGAGTTCTGCACCGTGAAGGGCAAGCCGCGCTGCGCCTCTCCTGAGCGCATGATGGAGCAGTTCGCCTCGGTCTACGAGAACTGGGGCGGGAAGGTCTTCTTCATCGTCGACGACCAGTTCGGGCAGAACCGGCGCGAGACCCTCCGGCTGTGCCGGATGCTGCGGGACTACCAGCAACAGGTGGGGACCCGGTTCAGCATCACGGTGCAGATCAGGCTGGACAAGGCCCGGGACGCCGAGCTGCTCCAGGCCATGCGCGAGGCGGGGATCAGCCTGCTCGCCATCGGCTTCGAATCGCCGATCGCCGAGGAGC
>CAZGRF010000394.1:0-3929 GCA_964527825.1 uncultured Pirellulales bacterium | reverse complement strand
TGTGTGGACATCTGCCCAGCTGGTTCCCTGAGACTATCCAGGGACTATTTCCATATCCACTTTGATACGAATACTTTTGCATTTCTTCCAAAAGACGAGAAGGCAGACAAAGAACACTTTCTCGCGTCCGGGCAGTATTCCATACTCAAGGCAAGTCTGACACACCGCAAAGAGAACTACGAAGGGTTTGCACCTGACTTACAGTTCTCGTTATTCGAGCCCGAGCGCGTGGCTATGAGCGAGGTTCAACCCGAGCAACGAAAGCTGTCTTTCATAGAGCAGGTCATCGGCTATAACAGGGAAGAAGCCAGAAAGGAAGCGTCACGCTGCTTGGAATGTAAGCTGTGCGAGCAGGCCTGCCCGGCACATTTGAAGATCTCCGACTATATCAACGCTGTTTACGAAGACAAACCTGGTGAATCCTTGAAGAAGATATTCGAGGACAATCCGATCCCCGCGATCTGCGGAAGGATATGCATGAAGCATTGCGAAGCAGCTTGCTCGCTGAGCATGAGGGGTGAGCCTATAGCTATAAGGTGGCTCAAGAGATTCGTCGCCGATTCCATTGAGGATTATAAAGCTGCGTTGGAACTGCAGCCGGGAGAATCTACCGGCAAACAAATCGCCGTCATAGGTGCGGGGCCAAGCGGCTTGTCTGTAGCCTACTTTCTCACGTTAAAGGGACATAAGGTAGTCGTATTTGACTCCTTGCCTGGCGGCGGCGGCATGATGCGGATCGGTCCGCCGGCCTACAGATTGCCCGTTGAGGTGATAGATAAAGATGTGAACTACATCGCTTCTTTGGGAGTCGAGTTCAGGTTCAATACCAGGGTCGGCCGTGACATCTTGTTAGAGGATATTCTGAGAGAGTACGATGCAGTCTTCTTAGGTACCGGAATGACTGTGAGCGGTTCGACGAAAGTCAAGAATATCGACAAAGCTCACCTAGCACTTCCTTTCTTACAGCGTAACAAGATCGGCGCGCCAGCTAAGGTAGGCAGGGAGCTAATCGTCATTGGCGGCGGGAACGTGGCGATGGATGTAGCCAGAGAGGCCCTGCGTTTGCAGCATATGCAATATCCCGGTGAAGCCGTGGTGACCAAAGTGGTTTGTCTCGAGGACCGGGACCAAATGCCCGCCACAGAAGAGGAAATCGAGGATGCAGAAGCCGAGGCGATCCAGTTCAATCCCGGCTGGGGGCCCAAGGAAGTTCGAGTCGAAGACGGAAACATAAAGGGGCTTCTTTGTATAAAAGTCAAGTCCGTATTCGACGAGCAGGGCAGGTTTAGCCCTACCTTCTACGATCAAGATCAGATGTTCTTGGAGGGGGATATGATAGTCGAGGCCATTGGACAGAGGCCCGATTTCTCGTTCATCCCCCCGGAGCTTCTTGAGAAATTGGAATTTACACCTCAGCGAAAAATCAAAGTCGACGAACAGGGCATGACCACCATTGCCAAGGTGTTTGCAGGTGGTGATGTAGTGAATCTGAATCTGGACGCGGTGACTGCAATCGCCGATGCCAAGATCGCTGCAGAAGGGATTCACCAGATGCTCTACAACGCCTCCTGATTCCGAGACCGAAAAGACAGACACAAAACACAATCAGACTTCGTGTGCCTGTTAAGCGCCAATGGGACCACCCCGGGGACAGCCCTATCCTCTTGGAAAACGTATACTTGCGCCCCCGCGGCTCCATTCTGGCATTTTGGCCTCCCCCTCGGCTATAATGCCTCTCGAACCGCAGTCCGTCACTCTGTGCAGTATTGGAGGAGGCCCCATGGCGGAGAATCTGGACGTTCTCGGTACCGCCGTCTCGCTGCTCATCAGAACCGTTCTGCTGGCTGCCCGATTCTCCGGCCGGGTCCGCAGGCGAAGCTTGAAACGGTTGGTGGCGATGAACGCTGACGCCAAAGCCAAGGAGATTCTCTTCCTCAAAGACCGCATCTACCAGCTCGAAATGCAGGTCTCGATCCTTCAGAAACACTTCCGCAAGAAGGGTAAGAAGCCACGGTACAGTGTCCGGGAGAGGCTCCTGATCCTCTGGCATCTGGAGGCCTTCCAGATCCCCAGGCGAAAGGTCTATCGATACTTCGGCGTCGCCCGATCCACACTGTATCGTTGGCTGCACAAGATCGAAGATCAGAAGCCTTCCAGCAGCCCTGCGAACAGAACGCCGGTAGAGATTGCCGCCCTCGTCTGGGAGATCACGAAAGCCAACCTCAGTTGGGGCCGCATTCGAGTTGCCAACCAACTCAAATTGCTGGGTATCTTCCTCTCGGCCTCCACCGTGCGAAACATCCTGCAGAGGCCGAAACCTCGTAATACGTCCGCATCTCCGCAGTCCACTGAGAAAACAGAAGATGAATCAGAAGCCCGCTCTATTCCCGCCTGGTATCCCAATCACGTCTGGTCCATCGACACGACAAAGGTCCGGTGCTGGGGCCTGTGGACCATCCAGGTCCTGGTGGCCATTGACCACTTCTCCCGCAAGGTCGTATGTGTGACACCCCTGGAAGCACCGAACGCTGGATGGACCATCGAAGCTCTGGAGCAGGTCATGCAAAAGTATGGAGCGCCCAAGCACATCATCTCCGACCAGGCTCCTGTCTTTACCGGAGACGCTCTTGCCGAGTTGCTCACAGAATGGGACATCAAACCCCGCTTCGGCGCTGTGGGAAAGAGTGGGTCCATCGCTGTGACCGAACGCGTCATCAAGACGCTCAAGTACGAATGGCTCAAACGCGTCCCGCTCATCAAGGGGTTCGACCACCTGACGCTGTTGTGCAGCACATTCGAGAGTTGGTACAACGCTTGGCGGCCGCATATGACACTGGAGGGCATTCGGCCCGATGACCTTTACTACGACCGCAAACCCGAGATGCCAACGCACGATGCGAAGACCGTCCCCTCCGATATCGAACGCCATGTGTTTGCCGAGACACGCACGACTGCCTACCGCCTGAAGATCGCGGCGTAGTTCCTGCTGCGAAACCTTCATCTGCGAAGCACAGTCGCCGTCTAACCATAGGTCACCTCTGGCTCGTGATTCTCTGATCTCCGCCCTGCCGAACACGCGAAAACCATGCGGCCCTGCCACCATGGTCCCACACGCCGACTCTTTCCGGGGAGCGTTTGCGGCTAATTCCGCGGCCAGACGGTGGTCTCATTCGCCGTTGACAGGTACATCCTGTTCTGGTTTCGTGGAAACGACAGGAGGATCGCCCAGATCCGTCGGTTCCGGTTTTCCGCCCGCCACGCTTAGTTGATCGGCGGCAACGTCCCGAACAACCCATGTTCGACACTACACCGTGGCACGTGGGGACAGAGCGGCCACAACCGTCCAATTTAGTCGCCGTTTATCGTTGGTCCCCATGGGAGGCCTCTGATCGCGTCCTTCGCACCCACCTGGATATCATCGATGTAGATGCATCCGTCTCCAGTCACATTGGCGGATGGGAAATCACCTACACTGATGCCCAGCTTCGTGACCCGGCTGAGGTCTATGCCGAGGAAGAGGAAGTCGCTCAATAGAATCCTCCACTGGGTCCAAGTCGTGACGTTTGTGGCCGCCGGATTAGGGTTGACGAGCACTCCGGTTATGCCACTGCCGTCTGTGACGGTCACATACAGGCCTGTCGGGCTGTTGCCCGGATGGTCGGTCCCGATGTCCGCCACCTGCCATGGGCCTGTGACCCCGCCTGTGGTCTGTACGCCGGAGAATGTGGCTGTGGTCACGGTGCCCGAGGCGTGGCTGGTCAGGGCCAGACCGATGTAGACCTTGGCCGGCATGTTGATCGTCTGCGGATTCGCGGACTGATACGACACGACATCCTCGGTAACCGGTTGCTTGGTCCAGTTGACGCCGTTGAAGGAATGATAAGCGGTAAACTGATTGCCCCTTCGCTCGATCTTGACCCAATATGGCA
>CAZGRF010000393.1:0-3933 GCA_964527825.1 uncultured Pirellulales bacterium | reverse complement strand
CAGCCAGTCGCTGGGTCCGAAGAAACTGCCTACAGCCTGTACACTGCTGGAGACACGTTCCACTGGATCTGGGTGACTGGGATCCCCATTCTGTTCGGTGGTGCCCATCAGAAGTGCCAGGGTGCCACCGGCAGAGGCTCCCGCGATACCGATGCGCTGGGCATCAATATCAAAGTCTTGGGCATGGCAGCGAACGTATCGTACCGCCCGACGGATATCTGGAACCATATCCTGCAAAGTGAAACGCGGCGCACTGCTGTGGACCACGGCAAAGACGGTATTACCTTCGTGCAGCAGGGTTTGAAAACACTTCTGATAACTCGGCTTGTCAATCCTTTCTATGCTGGAGCGTCCGCTGCTGCTGAGCACCCAGAGGATGCCGATCCCTTTGGCCTTTGCCGGGGTAAATACATCCATGGTCAAGGCCATGCCATGCTTATGCCCGTAGATCACATTACGTTGCCGGGTGAAGTCCACGGTGTCCGTATCGTCAGATGCTTGAGCCATCTGACATGATGCTGCGACACATGCACAAACACATATCCCCATGCTGAGAGGTATCAGTCTCATTTACCTATCCTCATGCTACTTCACCTGTTCCTTGATTTCTATCAGTCCTCTTATCGCGTTCAGATCAGCCGGTCTTCTGACTGTCACCGTCACTCCTCTGGTCTTTCCGTACCTCCTGCCGTGAAGGAATTGATCGACGTACGCCTTCTTCAGTCTGCTCGCGACTATGAGCTCTTCGGCCCTGTCGGGGAAGTAGAAAGCTACCTTGAATGCGCGGATATACATGGAGACCCAGCACACGGTCTTTTTCTTCTTTGTTATCTTGTAGAGCCAACTCTTCCCGTCGCGGTAATAGCGCCATTCCGCAGAAAACGAAGGATAGCTGTCCGCGATGAGGGCGAGAAACGAATCCCATGTGTCCTTCACCTCTCCAAGACAGCGACTCAAGACCTCGCCATCCGGATACTCGTCCTTGTCATTCAGGCACGGCTTCTCCATGCTTGTCTCCGACCAACGGGGGTCTATCGGGGATTCGGTGTAGAATAATGTCCTTGCAGCAGTCGCCACTGGCCATCTCGCAGGACGAAGACCATCGACGCCGCGAACGGGCCGGTGAGCGTGCGCCCGTCGGATAGCGTCACGGAAGACGTACCGTTGCCCGTAAGCAGGGCGACTTCGGGCGAGATTACCGTCACATACGTCCGATCGTATGTTCGCTCAACCTTGGTTATTCCCTGAAATCCCGCCGTGACCACGTTCAAGGCATCCTGGCGGGTCTTGAACATGGTCCCATCCTGAATGATCATGCCGTTGTCGAAATCGAGGATGTGCTCGAAGAACTTATCTGCGTCCAGGGCCTTCTCCGCCTCCATCATCTTGGCATGCGTTTCCAGGACAGCATTCTCGACGCTCTTCTGCATCTCCGCACTCATCCGGGGCGGGGTGCTTTGCATGGCCCATACAGCCGACGCGCAGACGAGCACGAGGGCCACTCTAACGGTCTTGGTCATGGTCTGTTCCTTTCTCTTCTCTCACAGTTCGAATTGGAATGGTCCGGTTTGACACCAGCCCCGGGCCACCTTGGGGATGAGCCTGATGATACCATATTCCGGTCCCTCCGGCCCATTGGGGTAGTACAGGGTCCAGCCTTTCTGCCAGATGCGGCTCTTGAGCTGCTGGTCGGTGACAATCTCGACCTCGCCGGCCAGTGTGAACCCGATGATCTGGTCCGGATCGCAGAAGTACACTGACGCCTTAGGATTAGCTCGCAGGCGCGCGATCTTGCCGGATTGCATGCCGGTGGTCAGGTGCAGGACGAGATCATCCTTGTGCTCAGCCTGTAGCCAAGCCAGCGACGGGTAGACTCTGGCGCACTGCAGGTTGTTCATAGCCGTCGTGCAGGGATGCCCGTCCGCGTCGATGGTGGTCAGGTAGCACGCCTCTGCCGTTGTCAACAGGCTCAGGCACGTCTGCCTGACATTTTCGGAGATCACCACCTTGGCCTTCGCCCGTTCGGTTAGGCAGGCCTCGGTCTGACGCGAGCCGGGGATCAGAGTGCGCCAGACCACCTGCCACCGGGGACCACTCTTGGTAAACACCAGGATTTCGTGCCCGTCCTGCGTGTGCTTCTTGCCCTGGAACTCCCAGACGCAGTCGTATTTGTATGTGACCACAGCCGCGGAGCCGCACACATCGATTTGCTCGTCGGAGCCTGCGAGCTTCTCGAATGTCATCTGGGAGCAGGCTTCCTTGTAGGTCTTCAGACAGACGTCCCGGCCCTGAGCACGCGTGGCGAACCCCGGAGAGACCATCACGACGTCGTCGTGAAAGAGGCCCGCCAGGTTGTCAAAGCCTTCACTCTGCACGCATGTGCGGTTGATGCGCTTGACCGCTTCCCGGAGCTGATCCCGGACGTTCGACGTATCGGCATGTTTCATTCTCGTTCTCCCTTCTCATCTCCAAAATCATTCACTTTCTTGAGAAATCTCAGGACGATCGGCCCAAAGGCCTCAATCTGATCGCGGTGGTGCCCGTGACCTCCGTCGGGCGCCACGTACAGCTCGGCATCCTCGATCTGTTCGTACATCCACACGATGTCCGCCAGCTTCACAAAGGAGTCTTTGTCGCCGTGACTGATGAGCACGGGGCAGCGGATACGCTTCAGGTCTTGCTCTGTGAGTTCGGTTTCGCTCTGCCAGAGGGCCTTCACGGTTGCCACGAAGCCCTCCCAGTCGGCTTCCGGATTGAGCCTCTCATAGGGGCCGCGAATGTCGCCCCATTGTTCGACCATCTGGGGCGTGATGGTCTTGATCCATTCGTTCATCCCAGGCGTTATTCCACCGCGCCCCTCTTTGCGGAAGTTGGCGCCGTTGGCAACCAGGGCCCGGACCTTCATCGGGTGCTGGACCGCGAGAACATAACCGATGACGCCCCCGTCACTGTGTCCCACGACCGTGACGGGGCCAACGTCAAGTTCGTCCAACAGCTTGGCCATGTCGTCTGCCAGCAGGGGATATGTCATAGGCTGATCGTCCCCAGTCGATCTGCCGTGTCCGCGCGTGTCGACGGCGATCACCTCATAGTGTTTGGCCAGCATCTCAATCAGCGTTGCCTGCGTGGCGATATGAGAGAACCCGCCGTGCAGCAAGAGAATAGGGCTGCCCTGACCGTATCTCTCATAATAGATACGTGCCCCGTTGATTCTTCTGTAGGCACCGTTGTCAGGATTCGAACCGTAGGAAGGTGCACCATTCTTTGCTGGCTGCGTCGGTACGTGCGTGAACAGTCCTGCGCCGAGGTCACTGCCGAGAGTCCCCGGCACAATGTGCAGGTAGTCGCGAGCGGTCCGCTCCGTTTCCAGGACAATCGAGCCACGCGTGACAACGTTGACCTGTTCGAAGCTGACCTCGTCTCCCGTCTGGCCGGTCGGGCCACTGGCGGTGCCATATCCAGAGAAGTGCTCATTGTCGATCACGACACAATCGGCGATGCGGTACTGTTGTCGGTCACCTGCCTTGCGCATCCAAAGGTACTGACTGCGCGTCACAAGGTTGTGGTGGAACTCGAAGTCCTCCGCGGTCTGGCAGGTCCAGACGCCCGAAATCAGCGCGCCGTCCACGATGCAGTAGCGCATGACGCAGCCGTTGCCGCCGAGGCCTTCGGGACCGTCCCAGTACACGGTGCAGGCGTGGCAGCCGACGAAGATGCAGTGATCGACGACGAACCGGTCACCGGCTGCCAACGTCGCAGCGTTGATGTCCGCGCCATGTTCGTGACCTGCAAAGGTGCACTGCGTTATGAGGAGGTCATCGAGCTTGTTTCCAATTCGCTCGACACAGGCATGCATATTATTGGGTGTTGGGTTACCGAGGAACTTGAGTCCCTGGATGGTCGCGTGGCTGGTCTGGATCTTCAGGCTGTAGG